>CANGOF010000026.1 GCA_947455515.1 Flavobacteriia bacterium | reverse complement strand
AGAGCGAGAGCAAGTATGGATACAGCAGGTTTCATCAAAGTTTTAGCAGACAAAACAACCGATGAAGTTCTTGGTGTACACATGATTGCACCTAGAGCTGCAGATTTAATTATGGAAGCGGTGGTTGCTATGGAATATAGAGCTTCAGCAGAAGATATTTCTCGTATATGTCACCCACACCCTACTTATTCTGAAGGAATGAAAGAGGCTGCTTTGGATGCAACAGAAGCTAGAGCACTTCACATATAACAAATTAGAAATTGAAAGTATAAGGGTAAATGAAAGTTTACCCTTCTTTATTTTTAGATATATTAGGCATGAAAAAAACAGGAGTATTATTATTACAATTAGGAACACCAGATAGTCCAAGTACAAGCGATGTAAGACGTTATTTAAACGAATTTTTAAATGATCCGCGTGTCATTGACTTACCTTGGTTAGGCCGTAAATTACTTGTGAATGGCATCATTGTTCCTTTTCGTGCACCTAAATCAGCGAAAATATATAAAAAGCTTTGGGATCATGGTAATGGAAAATCTCCATTATTAGATTATTCAGAAAAGGTTCAACAATTAGTTCAACAACAATTTCAGAATGAAAATGTGACCGTTGAAATGGCAATGCGTTATCAAAATCCTTCTATGGAAATTGTTTTAGATAGAATGCACAAAGCGAATTACGAACAAATTATAATTATTCCATTATTTCCTCAATACGCCAGTGCCTCGACAGGATCAGCAGTTGAAAAAGCAATGAATATCATTCGTAAATGGTGGGTAATTCCTGAAATTAAAATTGTATCTCAATTTTATGATAATCCAGGATATATTACCTCTATCGTTGAACGTGCAAAAGCATTTGATCTAAAAAGTTACGACCACATATTGTTTTCTTACCACGGTTTACCTGAACGTCATGTTGACAAAGTGTATAATGACGGATTGTGTGAAGACCAACCATGTGAAACAGAAATAAATGACAACAACAAACTTTGTTATAAAGCAACATGTTACGCAACAACACGCTTAATTGCAGAGCAATTAGGAATCACAGAAAAAGACTATACTGTCTGCTTTCAATCTCGCCTAAATAAAAAATGGTTGCATCCATTTTCTGATAAAATTGTTGAAGAACAAGGTAAAAAAGGTGCTAAAAAACTATTGGCTTTTAGCCCTGCTTTTATTGCGGATTGTCTAGAAACAATCGTTGAAATTGGAGAAGAATACCAAGAAATATTTGAAGAACACGGAGGAGAAAAAGTACAATTAGTACCAAGTTCTAATGACCACCCAGCTTTTGTAAAATGTTTAACAGATTTGGTAAGAGAAAGAATGTAAAAATAGATTAATACTTAACTAATAATCTTTCTCTAAGCAATCACTACAGCAAGTGCTACGCCCACTATGATACTAAGTAATTTCATCAAATTAAAGCGATGATTTTCACTAGCTTCAAAGATAATCGTGGTGGAAATATGTAAAAACATACCTACAACTATTGCTAGTAAAACATTCATTGACAATAGATCTATAGCTTCATGGGCAAACTTACCAAATAACAAACCTAGTGGTGTCATTAATGCAAAAGACATTAGGATAATCCAAGACTTTTTGTTTGTGATACCTGAACCTTTTAAAAGCGTCATTAATGCTATTGCAACAGGTGTCTGATGAAATAATATTCCTAACAATAAAGATTGTCCAGACATGTGATTATGGTGAGCATGAATATCCCCTCCTGCCAATGGAATGCCTTCAATAAATGAATGAATGGAAAGTGAAATAAACAAAGCCCATGGAATTTTATTGTTTTTATGAACATGTATGTGTCCGTGTTCTATACCTCCAGAAAAATATTCTAAAAATAATTGAATTAAGAAACCAATTAGAATAAACAATCCAATACTATAATTGGATTCAGACTCATATAATTCAGGCAAAAAATGTACAAAAGCAATCGATAATAAAAATCCCCCACTAAATGCTAACATGATTTTTATAAGTTTTTTTTGCTTGAGTCCATCCATTATCAAAACGATAATTCCTCCTAAAAAGACAGCGAAAATCAACAGAAAAATATTAAAAAAATCCATCATAATTTTTTAGCAATGATAATTAATCGATCGGAAGTTGAAGCATCAAATGGATTCAAATGAAAGTCACCAAAAACCGATTCAATTTTAAAATTAGTTTCCGTTAACATTTTATGAAAATCCTCAAAGGTAAATCCTCTTACACATTCTTGGAATGAGAATTTTGCATTATCATCTTCAAAATCAATGTTTTTCTTTATAAACTTACCGTCAAAATCTCTCGTAATATGAAAATCAATCCCCTCTTCTGTTTTTATTTCGGCTTTTACTAACGAATCTATCACTCGTTTAGCATTCATAAAATCTATAACTACTAATCCATTAACTGAAAGCATTTCATAAATAGAACGCAAAACACTATAGTTATCTGCATCGTTTTCGAAATAACCAAAACTCGTAAATAAATTAAAAACAACGTCAAACTTTTTATCCTCCAAACGTTCACGCATATCATGTACTTGAAAATTCAATGTTGAATTTTCATATTGAGAAGCACAAGTGATACTTTGAGGAGATAAATCAACCCCAAGAACTGTCAAACCTAATTTATTTAGGGTAAGTGAATGACGACCCTTTCCACATGCTAAATCTAAAACATACTCATTTGAAAGATTCAAAAACGTATACAAATTAGAAATAAATAATGCCGCTTCTGATTCGTCGCGATTCTTATATAAGGTATGATAATACTTAGTGTCGAACCAAGAGCTGAACCACGCATTATCGTTTGAAGAAATACTTTCCATATGAGTACAAAAATAGACATTCTATAGCAAATACTTGTAAATATTCAAGTTTAACCTATCTTTGAATACAAGAAAAAAGGAAGAAAAGGATGCTCAAAATTGGAATAACAGGAGGAATTGGATCTGGTAAGACCTATGTTTGTCAACTTCTTGAAAAATTGGGTTACCCTGTTTTTTATTCGGATATAGAAGCTAAAAAATTAATGACCCAAGATCCTATTTTAGTTTCTGAAATCAAGCAACTTTTAGGAGATGAATCATACATTCAAAATGAGTTAAATAAACCCTTTATCGCACATTCGATTTTTCATGATTCAAAACTAAGGGAAGCGATTAACCTATTAGTTCACCCTAAAGTTTTTCAAGCTTTTGAACTTTGGAAAGATAAACAATCCTCAATGATTGTTTTTAATGAATCTGCACTCTTATTTGAAACAGAATCTTATAAACGTTTCGATAAAAACATTCTTATCTTAGCTGATAATGAAACGAGAATAAAAAGAATTCAACTACGAGATACACTTTCAGCAATTGAAATTAAAAATCGCATCGATAGTCAGTTATCCGATATCGAAAAGATAAAAAGAACAGATTTCATTATTGATAATAATGAGAACGTTTTACTTATACCTCAACTAATCTCTATTTTGGAGAATCTAAAATGATGTAAAAACTCTTTGAAATCTTCCTTCAAAGTTCTTCAAAATCATCAAATTTATTAGGGTCATCTTCCTTTTTATCCCCACCAACATGCATGGAAGTTGTAACCAAAGGTTTGCCAGACACTAAATAAAAAATACCATTCAATAATTTATTCACGATACTGAGAAGAATGAAAAAACCAACTATTTTAAAAACAAAACCAATTACAGGTGCCTCTTCAATACCTACAATCGTTTCATAAAACCAATTGCTTATTGGGTTGTGAGCATACTGCGGATAGAAAATAAAAAAAGCAAACATTCCCATACCAAACAATATGACTCCAATTTCTGCTCTGAGATTAAACATAGGAGTCAAAAATTTCATGTTATCCCCTAAAGATGCTTTAAATAATGTAGAACGTTTCTGGCGATTTTGTAATTTACCAACAAAGTAAAGTATCAAAATCATAGCACCTGTATACAATTCATATGGTAAAATATACTCTGAATTATTTTGATGTAGGCAAAACAAAAAGGTTACGTCAATTAAAAAGAAATATTGCAAAGCCTTAATGGAATATTCTTCAATCATATTTTTTTCAATATGTTTTGGTCTTAACAAGGTGATTGCTAAACGTACAAATCCCCACAAAAATCCAAAAACAGCAAACATTACGCCCATTAAAAAGGCAAATTTCAATAAATCCATACTACAAATTTGCAAAAAAAAGTTTTATACAAATCAAATCTAAAAAAGCATTCTGAATAAATTAATATCTTTGGAGTACAAATCGATGAAACCTAAAAATATAAGGATGAAAAAATTCATACTATCCATTACGTTTATTGCAACAACTTTATTCACTATTGCTGAAGAAGGTATGTTAATTCCTTCTCTCATATCTGCTTTTCAATCGGATATGAAAGCGAAAGGAATGAAACTTTCTGCAGAGCAGATTTACAGCATTAATAATTCAAGTATAAAAGATGCAATCATCAGTTTTAATGGAGGATGTACTGCTGAAATAATTTCGGATCAAGGATTATTATTGACAAATCACCATTGTGGCTTTTATAATATTCAATCCCATTCTTCCTTAGAAAAAGATTATCTAAAAAATGGTTTTTGGGCAAAAACAAAGGCGGAAGAATTAGCGAATGCAGGTTTGACAGCGACTCGTATTGTTAGAATTGATGATGTTACGGCAAGTGTACTTTTTGGGGTAACTGATGCAACTCCTTTGAATGAAAGAAGTCAAAAAATCAGAGAAAACATTCAACAAATAATTAAAGATAAAAGTTTAAACACGCACTTTCGAATTGACGTAAAAGAGTTTGATTATGGAAACAGTTATTACGCTATGACTACGGAAGTATTTACCGATGTACGTTTGGTTGGTGCTCCTCCTAGTTCTATTGGAAAATTTGGTGGAGATACGGACAACTGGATGTGGCCTCGTCATACTGGTGATTTTGCATTATTTAGAATATATGCTGGAGCAGATAATAAGCCTGCTGCATATAGCGCAACGAATGTTCCTTATGTCCCTGAATATTCATTAACTATTGATGCTGGACATAGAAAATCCGGAGAGTTTACAATGGTTTACGGATTTCCAGGAGTTACCGAACAACATGTCGTTTCTGGTCAATTAGCATATTTGATTAACCGTGAAAGACCCGCACGTATCGGCATGCGTGAAAAATCATTATCTATTATCAATACACGTATGCGTGCTAGCGATGATATTCGTATTAAATATGCAGCCAAACAAGCTACAATCGCTAATTCTTACAAAAAATGGATTGGACAAGTACAAGGTTTGGTTGAATTAAATGCATTAGAAGTTAAAAAACAATATGAAGCACGTTATACGAAGACTGCACAAAAAACCGATCAATGGAAAGAAAGATATGGTTCTATCGTAGAAAAGATGAACTTACTTTTTGAAGAAAACAAAGAGTATGATTTCTCCAACACGATGATTATGGAATACATCTTTGTTGGTGGCGGACCAGAATTTTTTAAGCAAGTTCGTGTTATGGATGAGTTTGTGAAAAATTACGAAAAGTATAAATCTCCAGAAGAAAAACCAGGTAAACTAGAGAAGATTAAAGCTTCATACGAAAAATTCTTCAAGAATTACAGTAAAGAAATTGATCAGACTATTTTCAACTTATTACACGCTGAATTTGTTCATTTGATGAATCCGGCATATGTTCCGTCAACGGTATTAAGTAAAAAAACAGAGGAATGGTCTAATGAAATTTATTCTAACTCCATTTTTACGGATAAAGAAAAATTAGCAAATTTCTATGCAAATTTTAACGACGAATCGATTGCAAAGGTAAAGGCAGATCCAGCATATATTTTATTTACGGAATTGGTTTCTAAATACAATGCGGATGTTGTACCAAAGTTAGATGAATTCACATCCAAAATGGACGATTTACTAAAAATATACATCGAAGGAAAACTTGTAATGTTTCCAAAAGACAAACACTGGCCTGATGCAAATAGCACCTTACGTATTGCTTATGGTAAATTGGAAGGTTCAACACCTAAAGATGGTATGGCATATAAAGACCACTCTACTGCAGAAGGTATCTTAGAAAAAAATAGAATTAATAATCCTGATTTTGAATTATTACCTCGTATCAAAGAATTGTATGAGAAAAAGGAATATGGTGACTACGCTCAAGATGGTGAGTTATGGGTGTGTTATACGGCTTCTAACCACACAACAGGTGGAAACTCTGGCTCTCCAGTACTAAACAAAGATGGATACTTTATAGGGATTAATTTTGACCGTACTTGGGAAAGTACAATGAGTGATTACATGTTTGATCCTACTAGATGTAGAAACGTAGTGTGTGATTCAAGATATATTCTTTGGGTGATTGATGTATATGCAGAAGCGGATCACTTAATTGAAGAAATGCATATTATCACAGAGAAAGATAAGCGAAGAAAAATGTAACAGATGATACATTAAGAATTATAATTTATGAATTGGGTAGCTGAAAAGTTACCCTTTTTTATTTTCCAATAATGTAGGATTTTAAATTCCAGTACGATTTATAACACGTATTTGGAAAATACTTAGGGTCGTTGGTGATATCATAAATAAAAAGGGACATAGGATGTGACTTTAACTTAGGTAAAGTTTGAATTTCATCCGTAGATTTAGAAAAGGAATTTAATCGTTGATAACGTTGGTTTAATTCCGTGTCGAAATTAGATGCTTGTGAACTTAATAAGTCTTTCCAAGCATTAAAAGTATTACCAGTTCCACACATTAAAACCAATGAAATTACCAAACAATAATTCATCATTGATTTTTTGACTTCTAGTTTTTGAAAAAAAAGAGATTTGTTTGTCCAAATGGTAAGATTGATAAACCATAAGAATAAAAAATAAAAATAGGCTGTATTCACCGTTCTATGTTGTCCCATAATTCCAGTGCTCCAATAAGCGGGGAAAATAGAAATAAATAACACCGAAACCAACGCAACTAATGACACCCATTTATTGATAAAAAAATTATTCTTAAATAAGTAAACGTGCTTAGAAAGATTTTTAGAAATAGGAATGTAGATCAATGAAACTAAAAGAATCACACCACTCGAGAGCCATTCAAATCCAAAACGCAAGGTTTGAAGTAATGTGGATGTGAACGAATGGTAAAAACGATGAGATTCACCAATAAAATATGCTTCTCTAATCTTATTGCCTGGAGCAAAATATACAATACAAAACCCAAAAATTGAAGCTAGAAACAAACCGCTTATACAAGATGTATTCTTATTTTTCTTTACAAAAAAATGTATACCTACTACAAGATGAAACACAAGGAGAAGCAACATAATTACTTCGTTAAAACCAGATAAAAGAATAAGTAAAATGAATAAAATAACAAATAAACCAATTTTGGATAATCCATTAGTAAGATTCAAAATTCTGTGAAGACCTATCAAATAAAAAAGCGTAATACTATTTGCTACTTGATAAGTAACAACCCCTGTATACCAGTAAGTACCTTCTGATAAAATAGGCATCTGAAACAAATTCAAAAGCATAAAGAATAATGAAATTGCCAATATTTGTTTTTTGGAAATTACATTTTTGAAAAAATAAGTCAAGAAAAAGTAAAGGGTACAAATAGAAAACAGGAAAATGGCTAGCATTGATAAACGATACATTGTTAGCCAATTACTCCTATAAATAATTGGGCTTTTTAATACAAAAACATTCGATGTAAAACGACCATTCCATAGGTTGTATTCATCTGCTAATGCAGGGAGCAAAGGTTGTTTCGTCCCTAACATTGCATATGAAAAATCATCTCCCGAAGGGTGACAATAAAAAAATAAAAGAAAAAAAGGGAGGATACAAAAAAGTAACACTCCTAGAATAATAGTTGTAGATTTCGAAGAAAAAAAAGAGTACATTTTACTCTGGCAATACATTCATTTTGTCCGCAAAATGGTAACAGTAATCCCTTAAATCTTCACAAATTAATGTTTCACCTGTAGCTTTTTCAAAACTATCAGCCATCGTTAATAAAGTTTGGTGAAAGAATTGTTTCATTTCTTCCACGGACATATCTTCCGTCCACAAGTCAATTTTCAAGGTATGCCCTTTATCGGCATCCCACATTGCCAACATCATTGCTTTTGTATCTTGATTTTCTACCTGACCGTCCGTAGCGCTCCATTTCATTCGCATAGGAACATGGTTCTCATTTAAACCAACATTTACTTCAATAGTAGAAGTTTTTACAATTTCTTTACTCATTATTCTTCAATTTCGTACGACTGTAAAATCGTGTTATAAGGTACATTAATTAATTGTTGTAGCGATACAGATTCATTATTATCCATGAATTCGTGCACAATTCTCCAACCCAAATATTGCCCTAGACGATCTGGACTTTTTTCAGGTAATCCAACTGTAAAAGGTCCTTCATTTAAAAAATTAGCATGGTCTCGTTCATTTTTTGAAAATAATAACTCTTCATTTACTAAATATTTCCAAATGGAAGTTTCGTTATGCTCAGCCCAATCGTAACCATTTTTTGTATATCGAAATAGTAAATGTTTGTCGATATTTGGAAATGCTGCTTCCGTTAAATACAAAATTTTACCCCAACGAATCATTTTGTCTGCAAATGCACCATCTACTTCAGTAACCATGTTTTTGGCAATCCATTCACTCAAAACATCTCTCGGAATATATTCTTTACGCATTCCATCTTTCATCCATTGAAAAAATTCTTGTGATGGTAATTCTTGAATTACGGAAGTTTTGGCACCTAAATACCTATCTAAACCTATACCAATTTCATTGTAAGAACAAAACACATTGGATACAAATAAAGAATTGATATAAAAAATAGTCGTAGGCATTGGATGCTTAGGAAAATGGTATTTCAAATGACTAAAACCATCTAAAATTTGACTTTGTAAATCAGATTTACTTTTAAATGTAGTTGAAATTTGTATTTCTAAACGTTTGATATAAGGTTCTGTTCGAAACATTTGAATACGATCTAAACTTCCTTTGTCTTTAAATCCACCTATTCCGAGACAATGACCTAATTGATACGCCAATATTCCTTCGGAAGAATTTGCATATTTATCTAAAATAGTTGGTAAAGACGTAGTAGGTACAGTTGTAATAATCGAATCTAAATTCACAAAATCTACATTCACTTTAACCGCACTTGCATCAATTTCTAACCTATTATTGGTACATGAAGTTAGAACAAGGAAGAATAAAGCAAAGAAGAAAAAAAATGTGCGTATCATTTATATTAATTAAATTAGCATTCAAAAGTACGAAAGTCTTTTAATATAACATTAGAACGAATGTTACAAGTTAAATTTAAGATTAAATAAATGAAGAAAATTATAACAAACCTTCTATTTGTATTACTTATTAGTTACACAAATAGTACGCTATCTCAAAATACTACACATAAACTCCAAATGGGAATTGTTTTAAGTAGCGGTTTGAATTTCAATAAAATGAATACAAAACTTGCGGATGGAAATGTAGGGACTGACCTAAGTATTGGAATGAATGTAGTTAAAAATTTTAATGATAATTTAGGGTTTTTAACCGGTTTTGAATTTGATTTTTCAAGACTAAACTACAGTTTTAATGATACTGCTTATTATCAATTTAGTGATTCTAGAATACTAACGAAACAAGGAAATAGTTCGTCTAATAATACATTTTTAGTAAAAGACAGAACGCAAACTCCAATCTTTTTAAGTATTCCAACCATGTTTGTATTTCGAACAGACTATATTGGTTATAATCGCTATTTTGCAAAATTTGGGATGCGTCATTCCTTTGCTTTAAAAAGTCTAACCAATGATAAAGGATTCCAAAATGGTAGTGTAACTTCTACCGAATTAACACGTATGGATTTATCTTCAGATCTAAGCATCTATAAAGGAAGTATAGGTATTGCTGGAGGTATGGAATGGAATTATTATGGTACATCAACAATGGTTTTTGAATTAGGATATTATTATGGAATTAATAATATCCATAGAGGAGATGCAATTGTTGGGGACACTCAAAAAAACATGAGTTTGTATGAAAAAGATACAAAGTTATATACAACACTTAAAAGTACACAAAATCAATTAACACTTAAAGTGTCGTTTTTATTTTAAGCATATGAATTCTTCAACTGTCGTAAATTATATTAGTACTTGGTTAAAAGAATATGCAACGTCTGCAAACCAAAAGGGATATATTATTGGAATTTCTGGCGGAATTGATTCTGCTTTGACCTCGACATTATGTGCAATGGCAGGTTTAGATGTTCTTGTGGTAAGTCTTCCATTAAGACAACGAAAAGAAGAATATGATCGAGCAAACAATCATATGATATGGCTTACGAAAACTTATCCTAATGTTCGAAGTTTAGATATTGATTTATCCGCTGCATTTTCACAAATAGAAAACACATTACCAACGGATGTCGTTGCTCATAAATTAGCAATGGCAAATACCCGCTCTCGATTGCGCATGACAACTCTTTATGCACTTGGACAAGCATCAGGGTTACTTGTTGCTGGAACTGGGAATAAAATCGAAGATTTTGGAGTTGGTTTTTTCACTAAATATGGTGATGGAGGAGTAGATGTAAGTCCAATAGCCGATTTAACAAAAACGCAAGTAAGAGAATTAGCAATCTATTTAAACATAGATTTAGCAATTTTAACAGCAGCACCTACGGATGGTCTTTGGGATGAAGATCGAACAGATGAGCAACAAATGGGAGCAAGTTATCCAGAGTTAGAATGGGCTATGGAATTTACTGGTGATGAAAATAATCTTAAAGAAAGAGAAAAAGAAGTGTTAGCTATTTATCGTAAGCTAAACACCATCAACAAACATAAAATGTTGCCGATACCAGTATGTTTAATACCAAAAGAATTATTTTAATCTATTTCTGGAGCTAAACGTAAAACAATCCCATCGATCGCATCTTCAATAGGAATTTGGCAACCTAAACGCGAATTTGGTTTCACAAAGAAAGCCTGATCTAACATGTCTAACTCAGAGTCACTTTGTTCATCTAATGGAGTATCCGATTCTAAATAACATTGACATGTAGCACACATTGCCATACCTCCACATTCTCCTTTTACAGGTAAATCGTACGATTTACACAATTCCATGATATTCATGTTCATGTCTGTAGGAGCAACTAATTCGTGAGAAACACCTTCTCTATCAATAATTGTAACTGTAATATCTTGTGCCATATTGTTATGAAAAAAAAAGACTGTGTACAAATATACACAGTCTTTGGAAAATAATAAGTTAGATTAACTTAGAAATGCCACAAATCGTGTTCAAAATTTCTAAATTCTTCTGTAATTTTTTGAGATTCGTATAATGCATCAATACCAGATTTGTACGTATCAATTGTACGGTCAAAGGTATTAGATTGTTTGTAGATAGTACTATTGAATTGACGTTTTTGGAATAAATCATCAAAACTCATCCATTGTGCATCATTTTTAGGATTGTATACATTATAGTTTACAAACACAAATCGACAATGAGGGAAATACAACCAGAATAAAATTTTCTTACCCTTAATGGTAGTAATTTCACCTTTAGCATCTCTTTCCGCATCATATACAACTGGAGCTAATCCAAGAATACGAACATCAAATTGTGAACGTTCTTTATCAAAGAACCAATCTTCTTTTAAACGGTATTCAACAATATCTTCTGAAATAACCCAACGAATATCTGGATCTTCTGGTACTTCTTCATCTATCCCGGTTTTTGGATTTTTTACAATAATTGGATCCCCTGATACTGGATCACGTTTTACTGCTGGCACTCCATTTTCCATTTTAGGAGTAACTTTAGCTATAAGACGTAAAACATTATCTTTGAAAGTCGTATCCGTATCATAGCTTTTTCCTGGAGCTAATTGAATTGGGTATTTAAATAAATCACCATCTCTTAAATCTGGATTTATAGGATTTTCATGATCATACATAACTAAATCACCTTTCATAATATGATGACGTATGACAGTCCACAAAGACCAACGTGTAGTATTCTTAACCCAATCACCATTTCCTAAAAACTCATCCATAGGGTAATACATAGCATGATTTATCTTCTCACGCATATCAATGGATCTCCAAATACGTTTTTGAAACATTACATCCGCTTCACGAACGAATTCATAAGGCACCAAACGCTTCGTAGGTATATGTTCTTGAATGTAGATACCATCTATCACACCTTCAGCTGGTATGTTAACAGGACCACCATTAATCTCATTTTGGGCATTTACCAAGGTAAATGAAGATAAAATAAGAAAGGAAGAAAGTATTTTTTTCATGACTTTAAATATTTTGTAATCTAATTAAGAGTTACAGTACAAGCTCCAAATTTAGAAGCAGATTTACCATCTGTATATTTACATAAGAAAGTAACCATATCTCCAGCTTTAGCACCTTTGAGATAATTAATTGCTGCAGCATTTAAAAGGTTTCCTGTACCATTTGCAGTACGACCTTTGAAATCCATCTTCCAATCCAATACAGTAAATGTTATACCTTGTAAATCAATTGAAGGAGGGAATTTAGCTATAAATCCAGTAGCATTTTTAGATACAGTTTCTCCTGTTGTTTTACCACCAAAATAAATAGCTGCAGGAGGAAGCGGTTTAACTTTAAAAGTAAAAGAGCCTAAGTTAGCAGATTTTTTGGTCACAGTATTCGTACCCTTAATTGCTATCTCACAAGTTTTTCCTGCACCAACTGTTGGAGTTGCTATCCATATTGCTCCTTGTTTTTGAATAGAAACACCTGAACCTATCAAATCACATTGATTAAAACCTGCAGCAGTACCAATTACTTTATTTGCATAACCTTGATATAAAACAGTCATATCAGGTAAAGAAATAGAACCAGATGGTTCTTGAATCGTAATTGTATGCTCCCAATCTTTTGTGACAGGAGTACCATTTTTCTTACGAATCATTACAGTACCTTTAACCTTCATTTCACCAGACCCACTTGCAGTAACTTTAACTTTGGCTTGACCATCTGCAGCAGGTTCAACTTTTCCACCGTCAGAAGTAACCTTAACCTCAGGTTGTTTATCCGAGTCAAAAGCTGCCATCATTACACTAATCTCCACTTCATCTCCTTTAGTAGCTAATAATTGTCCATTTGCAAAACCTTGTACTTTATTAAAGGAGAAATCACCACCACCAACACGAGAACGAATTAAGGCAATACCATCCGCACGTGCAGTAAGTACTTCTTTTTCTAATGCAGAAAGGGAAGCGATACCAGCAACTTGCGGATTATGATCCCAAGTTTTTCCAATCCAGTGAACTCCTTCAATATCATGTACCGTATACTTTTCGTTTTTAGCCATCGAAATGTAGATTTTACGAACTTCCGCAATTTCATCTGGGCTAATTTTACCCTTTTTAAACATTGCATCTACTTGTTTTTCTAAATCTTTATTACCTTCAAACTTAATAACATCCGTACATTTTAAGCTGTATTTGTTTTCAGGTGTTGAAGCGCTTTTCACTAAAATCTCTACAATTTCATTACGGTATTTGTTGTACTTTTCCCATAACTCTTTTCCTTTACCCTTAGGTGATTTTACGTCTTCGTTAATCCCCATTACCATCATTGGTTCATCGTACTTATCCGGACCTTGAACGTGTCCTAAATGCATACGAATCGGTTTACAAGGCGCTTTTGCTTTATCATAAGGATCATGAATCAATTGCTCTTCTTCAGGGATACCTGCAGCATTCTTACCATCTTTGGTAATTGCCTCTTGACAAGCCATCATGATATCTAACTTACAACCGTCTAAGAAAACAATCATTTCAGCTGTTTTATCTTCAATAGCTTTAACATCTTTTAAGAAAGCTGCTGCTTTTTCACTAAGAGCGGCATTTGATTTATCTTGTGCAACCTCTTCTAATTCTTCTTTTTTCTCTTGTCCACGAGCATACTCATTTTCATTAGCAACTTGTATGTTTTCTTCGATTGCTACGAACGCCTCCAAAATAGATTTAGATACGTTTAAGGCTAAAAGTGCGGTAAGTACTAAGTACATCATACCAACCATCTTCTGCCTTGGGGACTCATTACCACCTCCCATTTTCTTATAGTATTAAAATATTAATAATCTGATAAATTAACGGTGAGAAATTAATCTCTTGTGATAGTCATTGCTTTCAACATATTACCATACACATTATTTAAATCTGTAAGGTTTTTAGAAAGCATCGCCATATTTTCTCTATACAATTTCGTGTCTTCTGTAGAAGCAGAAAGATTTTGCATCATTTCTGTTACTTGAGATTGGAATTTTTCTGTAGCTTCTAAGTGTGCAGATGAACCTTTCAATTGTAATTCATATACATTGTTTAATGCAGCTAAATTTCTAGATACTTTTTGCATTTGTTCTCCAAAAGATTCTCCTTCTTGCGAAGTTGAAGTCATTCCTGAGATAGATAAAGAAGCTCTTTCATACGCATCAGACAAAGAAGAAACTTTATCTGAAGCAGCTTGCAAGCTAGAAACATACGAATCTGTTGCAGAAACAGCTGAAGAAATACCTTGTAAAGAACTTGCGTTTTCACCTAAACTTCTCATACCAGCGGCTAAGCTTTCTAACAATTCGGAATCAATTTTAGCTTCTGCCAACATTGTATCTAAATGTTGCGTAATTCCTTCACTTTTTGCAGGAGCGTGGTGAGCAGGTTTATCGTGCTCTTTATGTCCTTCTTCTACTAAGTCGTGTAAATCATCTTCTCCATGTCCTGGCTCGTGAACCTCTGCTAATTCAGGGTAAACTAAATCCCAATGATAATCATGAGGTAAAGGTTCAAATGAAGACATGATAAAAATCGCAACCTCTACAAGAAGCCCCGTAATAAGCATCGCAGAAGCTCCAGGCCAGTGCATGATCTTAAACAAAGCACCAAGGATTACAACAGCTGCACCATACCCATAGAAATACTTCATAAAAGTTTTCCATTTCAAACTACCAGGGACCATCCAAAAAATCTTCATAACTCTACTTATTAAATTTAACTTATCTACAAATTGTTTTTATTTTAACTCAATCTCATCAATTTCTTCTGCACTACCTTCTTGTAAAAGATCTGCACCACCTCTACCCATGTGAGTCATCACATTACGGAATCCGATATACGATTTAGCAGTATCTTGGTATTCATAAGATCTAGTGGAAGTCATACAGTAATAACCTATATCTTTCCAAGAACCACCTCGTAATACTTTTTGTTTCAATTTCGGTGGATCCCAATCTAAAGCATCATATCTGTATTCTGCATTTATATCATTTGAGAACTCATATACTGACTCATCAAAAGCAGTTTCACACCATTCAGCAACGTTTCCTGCCATACAATATAAACCGAAACCATTTGGTTGGTAAGAATAAGCTTTAACGGTATGGAAACCTCCATCTTCTTGGTAACGACCACGCATTGGTTTGAAGTTAGCTAAGAAACAACCGTAAGAGTTTCTTGTATAAGGTCCACCCCAAGGATATTGAGAACCAGCTAAATCTCCACGAGCAGCTCTTTCCCATTCAGCTTCACTTGGTAAACGGAAATCATTTAAATACATGTCACCCATTGCAAGTAACCAAGAATTTAATAAATGAGACCTCCAGTTACTGAACGCTCTTGCTTGTGTCCAAGTAACACCAACAACAGGATAATTATCATACGCTGGGTGGTGGAAATACATATTTGTCATTGGATCATGGAACGCATAAGTAAAGTCACGTACCCAACATAATGTATCAGGATAAACATTAATAACCTCCTCGATAATGAAACGAGATCTGTCCGCATGTCCACGAATCGCGTTGTTTTGTAATTTTTTATTAACGTGACCTAAGTTTAAGTCTAAACCTTGAGGCTCTTCATTGTAAGGATTTGCAGGCGTACTTAGTTTACGGTGATTCTCTGAAATCACTTGACCTTTTCCATCTATTCCATTAGGAACGATTTCCACACGACCACGTCTTGCCGCTTCACGAAGATCTAGCCAATAGTATTTATACAACAACTTACGTGTATCAATCTCACGTTTTTTATAGAAACGTTCATTGGAAGGATAATACATATCCGCTAAGATTGGAAGCATTTTTTCATCTTCGTAAGTAAATTGTTTGTCCCAATTTAAGGCAAACAATTCACGGTTTTTAGGACGGTCACTTGCTTCGTAATCCACCATTTCTTTAGAGCTTTCGTCAAAATAACGCTCTCTATAGTTAATGTAATCACCAGCGATGTCATCTTCAATAAGATCTGTATTAGCATAAATCAACTCACGCGCAATTGAATCTCGAACATGATTACAGAATTGACGATACTCATTGTTAGTGATTTCTGTTTGATCCATATAGAATGCCTGAACAGAAGCTGTTTTCTTACGAGAATTATGTAAGAAAGGGACATCTTGGTCGTCATCCCCCATATTGAAGGCACCACCTTTAACATAGACCATACCTAATGGAAGTTCCGGTTGATACGTTGGTCTTCCCAAAACACCCGTTAAGTGACCAGTTCTAGTACTACATGCTGCGAGTACTATACTAACAAGACCTAAAAAAACTACTTTATTCATTTTACTTTGTTTTAAATTCCGGACATCATTTAACAATCTACAGGATCAAATGCGTTTTATGATATAACGGAATTACTAATAAATGGTTACAAAAATCTATATTTTTTTTTTAAATTACAACCACCTTGGATGTTTTGATTTCTCCGAGGGCGGGATTGGGGCAATATATCTATATCTAATTACCATTTCATGTGTTCCATTTTTTGCTGATAAATAACTATTTGCATTAACATCAAATGAATATCCTAAAGTAATATTTTTTACAGGATTGAAACCAGCTAAAATACAATAAGTATTTGTTGTTCTTGCTGTTATCCCAACATAAAAAAGATTAGCATGATTATATTTCACATTAAAATCACCAACATTTTTAATTAAATCACTCATAACTAATAATTGCAGCTCTAAGTCTCTTTTAGGACCTAATAAATTTGTTAATTTATGCCCAACATTAAAGAAATAATGTCTTTCATAGGTATAATTTGCAGTATGAATGGACGGTTTATTTAAATGCGTGTTCGACAAACCAACATAGTATCCTTTGTAACTTTTATAATACAAACCAAAATTACCATCTAAGTTTGTTCCTGAACTTGCATTTGGAAGCGATACATCTGTACTGGTCGTTGGAGGAATCCAATCTGGAGAAAGTCCAAAGTTCAACATTCCTAATCCAAAACCAGCATGCAATACACCAGACTCTCCTATTTGAAAAGGATAAGAATAATTTAACATTAAACGATTTTGACGAATTGGCCCAATAGCATCATGATAAAAAGAAACACCTGCTCCTCCAATTGCAAATTTATTCAAATTCATTTCTGCATTAAAAATACCTGTATTTGGAGCTCCAACAATTTTATCCCACTGATTTCTGTACAACAAAGTACTTGTAAATCCTTCATCAACGCCAGTAGTTGCGGGATTAATTCGTAATCTATCAAACATAAAATTTGTCATCATGATATCTTGTTGACCAAACATAGTTTGAGCAAGCACAACACATAATATACAAGAAAGAAGATTTTTAATCATCTAATAATTTAATGTTTATCAATTAATTACACTAAATACAGGTGTGTAAAAAGGGTGATTTAGGTTGCTAAAGTACGGAAAAAATGTGAAGTTTTCAATGTAAGTAACAAAAAAATGTAGTTTTCAACAATGATTTGTTACTTTGGTTGGTAGGTGAAAGTTTTTTCACCTAAAGTTCTTGGAGGGATACATAAAACAAAATAAACTGATGAAAGAGAAGATTTGATTCATTAAGTTAAATCCTTTACTTAGAAAAAAATAAACGACGTATAAGGTTGATTAAGTAAAAAACATTTAAAAAAAAATTAAGAAGTTTAGGATGGTTTGGGAGACGGAATAGTTGAAGATAATATAGGCGCTTTGCTTTGAAAAACCATATAGGGCTTATAAGATTGATTTAGAAGGAAACCTTTGGTCGCTTTGAACTAATAATGTTTAGAGAGAAATATTATTTCAATTTTTGGTATGTTCTCCACCAAAGGTCAGGTATTTCGTTTTTTAGAGCGAATTCGTAATCTTCTTGGTCGCATGGAATAAGGTGATGACGATCATAACGCGAATGTTCCTTTTTAGGATGCGGTACCTCCATCCACCAACGTTCTGACTTATTACTTTTATAAAAGATTAAATCATTCTCGAAAGCTTCATGGTGCACCATGAATTTTTTGTATTCAGTTTTAGCGCATTTTGGAAAATCCCCTTTACGATCTGCGACACCTTCAATAAAATACCAAATAATTTGAGCTATTAATTGGTGAGCTTCCATTGTAGCTCCTGGAAACAGATTGAAAATACCAAAAGAAGAAATTTTATCGCTTATACCAGTATATTTAGCTATTTGACATACTTGTTCCGCATAAAAACCATTTGGGGATTGGTATTCTTTCCCTCTAAAATCACTTGCTTTAATTGCTTGTAAATCTATATTTAAAATATCTGCATTACGAATTAAGGGTTCCGCTTTTCTAAAATTGGAATTAAATTCCCCCAAACGAAGTGTATCAAAATATAATTTCTCAAACAAATCCATTTCAGATTGTTTGATGAAAGGTGCTTGTAGACCAATTACGCTATAATTGAAAAGAAAAGAAGGATTATGCATTAATATTGGTGTTAAAAAACCATGGTGATTGATTTCTTCATCTGTAACACCAACATCCATTTTAGAATCTATCGAAGTAATATTAACGGATTGTTCTAAATTTTGATATCCTTTGTATAGAGGTAAAAGAAGGTCTTGTGTCCCTCCTATTACTAATGGAATTACATCGTTTTTTACTAATTCTTCAATTACATTAGAAAGCGCAAAATATGTATCTTCTATTTTCTCGCCTGGCAATAAATTACCTAAATCGTATATTTTTTTTTCCCAATGAGCACTCGGAAATAAATTATAAAATTCTGTACGAAAACGATCTTCCTTTTGTCCATGATAAATTTCTATCCCATTTCTGAATTCAGGACAATAAAATAACGCAATACTTCCTTTTTCAATTTCAGGAAAATTTCCCTCTGTATGAGAAAATAGAATAGACGCAATCGACTCTCCTTTTACAGTATCGATTTCTAAAGGTTGGAAAAAAAAAGAAATATCCATTTGAGTGACAAGTTAACCCTTCTACAAGTTCAGGGTGACAATATTTAATAAAGTTATTTTTTCTTTTTAGCTGGTGCTTTTTTTGCAGGAGCTTTTTTAGCAGTGGTTATGGTTGTTTTCTTAGCGAATCTACCAGTCTTTTTAGCTACAGGTTGTTCTTTGTGAAGTTTCACACATTCTTCGTATGTTAAATCTTCCCAGTTACCCCCTTTCGGCAATTTTACATTGTCTTTCCCTACTTTTAAATAAGCACCCCAACGACCATTTAAAATTTGCATATCCTCTTGTTCTGGAAATACTTTTAAAATTTTATTGGCATCATCCTCTCTTTTTTGGAGAATCAACTCTTGAGCTCTTTCAAGTGTAACAGTCATTGGATCGTCTTCTTTTTTCAACGAAATGAAAGTTTTACCATGTTGAAGGTAGGGACCAAATCGACCAACATTTGCTTTTACAATCTGTTCTTCAAAATCCCCTAAAGTTCTTGGTAATTTAAATAACTCCAATGCCATTTCAAGTGTCATGGAATCTAAATTCTGACCTGTTCTCAGAGAAGCAAATTGCGGTTTTTCGCCATCTTCTTTTTCATCACCAATTTGAACCATAGGTCCAAATCGACCAATACGTACAATGATTTTCTTACCAGATTCAGGATGCACTCCTAATTCTCTTTCACCAGTTGCACGATCCGAATTTTCCAAAGTATTTGTAACATTTTCATGAAAAGGGCTGTAAAAATCTTGTAACATTTTAGTCCAAACAATTTCTCCTTGAGCAATTTCATCAAATTGTTGTTCCACTTTCGCAGTAAAATGGTAGTCCATAATGCGATCAAAATGTTCGCATAAGAAATCCGTAACCACAATACCTATGTCTGTAGGAAATAATTTGTTTTTTTCTTTTCCAGTAATTTCTGATTTTTTCTCTTCCGTAATTTCATTCTTTACTAATTCCACTACGGTATACTCTCTCACCTCCCCTTCTCTTTCTTCTTTTTCAACGTATCCTCTTTTTTGAATTGTAGATATTGTTGGCGCATACGTAGATGGTCGACCGATACCTAGTTCTTCTAATTTTTTCACTAGCGAAGCCTCTACGTACCTTGGAGCTGGTCTAGAGAAACGTTGGGTAGCTTTAATGATAGTACGCTCTAATTTTTCTCCTACAAAGACTTCTGGAAGGAGTTCAGAATTTTCATCTTCTTCCTCATCTAATGTAGCAGCCAAATATACTTTTAAGAAACCATCAAATTTAATCACCTCCCCTTTTGCATTGAAAACATCTTCTAAGGATTGATTTCCAATTTTAATGGTTGTACGTTCTAATTTAGCGTTACTCATTTGCGAAGCGATAGAACGTTTCCAAATCAAGTCATATAATTTCACCTCATCTGATTCCCCATTAATTGAATGTGCGCCAAAATCAGTTGGTCTAATTGCTTCGTGTGCTTCTTGAGCACCCGCATTTTTGTTTTTATATTTTGTTGGATTTGAATAAGACTCACCGTAAGCACTCAAAATTTCCGCTTTAGCACCGTTCAAGGCAGTGTCTGAGAAATTTACTGAATCCGTTCTCATGTACGTGATTTTTCCAGCTTCATATAAACGTTGTGCAACCGTCATAGTTCTAGAAACAGAGAAGCCTAATTTTAAACTAGCTTCTTGTTGTAAGGTAGAAGTTGTGAATGGCGCAGAAGGGGTTTTTGTTGCTGGTTTTGTTTGGACATCTAGTACTTCAAAAGCAGTATCGCGATATTGTTTTAGAAGACCATGAACTTCTTCGAGAGTTCCTATGTTGCGAGCGATGTCTGCTTTTATTTTTTCTTTCCCTTTCGAAAAAACTGCTTGAATTTTATAAAAAGTTTCTGATGCAAATGCACGAATTTCTTTTTCACGTTCAACAATTAATCGAACAGCAACCGATTGCACTCTACCTGCAGATAAACTTGGACGAACTTTTTTCCATAATACAGGAGATAGTTCAAAACCAACTAAACGATCTAAAACTCTTCTTGCTTGTTGTGCGTCCACTAAATTGATATCTATATTTCTTGGATTTTCAATCGCTTTTACGATCGCACTTTTCGTGATTTCATTAAAGGTAATTCTTTTGGTTTCTTTTTTTGCGAGACCTAATGTTTCATATAAATGCCAAGAAATAGCTTCTCCTTCGCGGTCCTCATCCGTTGCTAACCAAATCACTTCCGCTTCTTTCGTTAATTTTTTTAGTTCCGCAACAACTGCTTTTTTGTCGGCTGAGACCTCATAATTAGGATGGAAATTATTTTCTATTTCAATCGCCATTCCTTTGGATGCTAAGTCTCTAACGTGACCATAACTAGATTTAACAACAAAATCTTTTCCGAGATACCCTTCAATTGTCTTTGCTTTTGCAGGGGACTCCACTATTACTAAATTCTTAGCCATGTAAATATCGCTTTATATAAATGCAGTGCAAAATAAGGTGTTTTAAAATTGAAAAACAAACGGAAAGGATAAAAAGGGGATTTGAGGGGTGTGTTGGAGGGTGCGTCACGACGCACCCGAACGGTAAGAAAAATTAACAACTGACATTTTGGCACGGTTTGATTTTTTTGGTAAATTTGTAAGGATAAAATAAAAGTATAAAATGAGCAACATTGATTTAGGAGCAAGCAAAGTCATTGATGAGAAAAGACAAGGAGAAGCGATACAAGTTGAAACGACTGTTCCTTCTAATGGGAAAAAATTATTTTTAGAGAGTTATGGCTGTGCGATGAATTTTTCGGATAGCGAGGTCATAGCTTCCATATTAAGTAAAGAAGGATATACTACAACCCGCGATGAGTTGGAAGCAGATATCATCTTTTTAAATACCTGTTCCATTCGAGAAAATGCAGAACAGAAAGTGCGTACTCGATTAAACGATTTCAAAAATAGAAAACTAAGACAGCCAGGATTAATTGTTGGAGTTTTAGGTTGTATGGCTGAGCGATTGAAACAAAATTTATTAGAAGAAGAAAAATTAGTAGATATTGTTGCGGGTCCAGATTCGTATCGAGACTTGCCAAATTTGATCATTGAAGTTGAAGGCGGTCAAAAAGCAGTCAATGTGTTATTATCCAGAGATGAAACATACGCAGATATTAGTCCAGTAAGATTGGATGAAAAAGGAGTTAGTTCGTTTGTAAGCATTACACGAGGATGTGACAATATGTGTTCTTTTTGTGTTGTTCCATTTACAAGAGGAAGAGAACGATCAAGAGATCCACAAACGATAATTGAAGAATGTACTACTCTATTTTCTAATGGATATAGAGAAGTAACCTTATTAGGTCAAAATGTCGACAGTTACCGTTGGAATATGACGAGTAAAGGAGAGATAAAGGATGAAAAAGTAGCAACTACAAATTTTGCTGAGTTATTAGAAATGGTTGCTAAAATAAATCCACTTTTACGTATCCGTTTTTCCACCTCTCACCCTAAAGACATGACTGATGATGTGTTAGAGACCATGGCAAAATATCCTAATATTGCAAATCATATCCATTTGCCTGTTCAATCTGGAAATAATGCAATGTTATACCGTATGAATCGAGGATATACAAGAGAATGGTTTTTAGATCGCATTGCGGCTATTAAACGTATCCTACCTGATTGTACTATTTCCACAGATATAATTGCTGGATTTTGTGGAGAAACGGAAGAAGAGCATCAAGACACACTTTCCTTAATGAAGGAAGTGAAATTTGATTTCGCATATATGTACATGTATTCTGAGCGACCTAAAACGTTAGCAGAAAGAAAGTTTAAAGACGATGTTCCAGAAGAAATTAAAAAATCTCGATTAACAGAAATTATTGATATACAACGTGAAAATTCATTACAGGCGCATAAAACCTTTATTGGACAAATTCAAGAAGTACTTATTGAAGGATTTTCGAGACGTTCACAAGAACATCAAGTTGGACGAAATCAAAACAATATTAAAGTAGTTTTCCCTAAAACGGAACTTCCTATTTCTTCCTATGTACACTTAAAAATTACAGATTGTACATCCGCGACATTGATGGGAGAAGTAGTAAAAAATTAAACTATGAATTTACAGCAAATTAAACAACGTTTTGGAATCATAGGAAACTCACCTTTGCTGAATCGAGCATTGGAGATAGCTGCGCAAGTTGCTCCAACAGATATATCTATCTTAGTAACAGGAGAAAGTGGAACAGGAAAAGAAATTATACCACAAGTGATCCATCAATTAAGTTCCCGAAAACACGGTGAATATATAGCTGTAAACTGTGGTGCAATTCCAGAAGGAACGATAGATTCTGAATTATTTGGTCACGAGAAAGGATCTTTTACAGGAGCCAGTGGTAGTCGTCAAGGTTATTTCGAAGTAGCAAATGGAGGTACTTTATTCTTAGATGAAGTAGCAGAATTACCGATGCAAACTCAAGTTCGATTATTGCGTGTTCTTGAAACTGGAGAATTCATTCGCGTTGGTTCATCAAAAGTAATAAAGACAAATGTTCGTGTAGTTGCTGCAACCAATGAAAATATGCAGCGTGCTATTTCGTCTGGGAAGTTTAGGGAAGATTTATTGTATCGATTGAGTACCGTTCCAATTGCATTGCCGGCATTACGTCAACGCAAGGAGGATATCAATTTATTGTTTCGAAAATTCGCAAATGATTTTGCAGAAAAATACCGAATGCCAGCAATTCGATTGACTCCTGAGGCAGTAATTGTTATTGAAAATTATAGTTGGTCAGGTAATATTCGTCAGTTAAAAAATTTAGTGGAACAAATTTCCGTTATTGAAAGTAAACGAGAAATTGACGAATTAACTATTCAAAGTTACCTTCCGATTGTAAACGATAATTTACCTAGTGTTATATCCAAATCCGAGGAGTCTATTTCTGAGCGAGACATCATGTACAAGTTTCTTTTTGATATGAAAAGTGACTTAAATGATTTAAAAAAACTGGTACATGAATTAATTAATAAAGGCAGTGATATTCAATTAAATTCGGAACAATCCGCTATGATCAATCGAATGTACAACGATATTTCTCCTGGAGTTCCTGAAACCCACATTTATCAACCAGCAATTGAAGGAACAAAGTTTGTAAAAAATGAAGAAGTATATACGAATGATTTTCATGATCATGTGGAAGTAGAAGAATCTTTATCCTTAGAAGATCGTGAGAAAGAATTGATAAAAAAAGCTTTAGAAAAACATCGCGGTAAACGCAAATATGCTGCTGAAGAATTGGGTATTTCCGAACGTACTTTGTATCGAAAAATAAAGGAATATAATATAAACGCGTAATGAAAATAGGAATTTGTTTTATTATACTATTGTTTGGGCTTACTTCTTGTTGGCCTACGAGTGTTTCTTTTAAAGATACTGGTTCAATGCCGGAAGAGTGGAAAACATTTTCGATTAGTACCTTGGAAAACAATGCACCAAATGCGCCTATAAGTTATCCGGCACAATTAGCGGATGAAATTAGAGATGGTATACAAAACAATACTAAATTAAAATTGTCAACTACTCCAAATAGTGGAGAAGTTCGAATTGAAGGGGTAATTTCAAGTTATACTATTAGTCCTATTGCCTTACAACCAGGAGATAATGCAGCAAAAAATCGATTAACGATTACAAGCAATTATAAAATTCATATACTTGTACCTAAAGAACAAGAAATGACTGTATCCTGTTCTCGTTTTTCGGATTATAATTCCTCTCAAGATTTAGGAAGTGTAGAATCTGAATTGATAAAAGACATTAATAAACAAGTTGTTCAAGATATTATAAATAAATTATTATCCAACTGGTAGTATGAATTTAAATGATATTTCTATACGTATTGAAAATCCTGGATTACTTGTATCCAGCGACATACCTGTTTTACAAGAATTATGTAATAAATATCCTTATTCTCAGTTACTTTCAATTCTTTATTTAAAAGCGCTTGCTAAAGATAAATCTATGCAATTAGATGAGGAAGTTGAAAAGCACGCATATAAAATCACAGATCGTGCACGTTTATTTGAGATTTTAAATGAAGTAGAGGAAGAAGAATTGGTAAAAGAAATTTTTACTACTATAGAAGCAGAAACTACCGGAATTTCAAATCAAGATACAACAGAAGCAACAATTGAAGAACAAAATATAACGAGCAAGTTAATCAACGATCAAATTTCCTTAGAAATCGAGTCCGTTAAGCAGGAAATCACGATAGAAGAAAGAGATAACACATTGGATTTGGATGTGATTTCAAGTGCTATTTCAGGTGTGTTTGATAAAGAATTTGAGCCAGAAAGACAAGGGTTTGAAGTTGAAGATATCAAATCCAAAGTTGAAAGTATAAAAGGGTCAAAGCAACATTTTACTACTTGGTTAAGGGCAGGAGAAAATGAAAAAGTTACTCCTCGAAAAATTGATCAATTGATAGAAACCTTTATTCAAGAAGATCCCAAAATTAGTCAACCAAAAAAAGAATTTTACTCTCCTATTAAACAAGCAAAGAAAAGTTTAGAATCGGAGAATATAGTTTACACGGAAACATTAGCAAATATTTTGGGTATTCAGGGCAATTATCCTAAGGCAATTTTAGCATATGAACAATTATGCTTGACATTTCCAGAAAAAAAGAGTTACTTTGTAGAAAAAATTAAAGAGTTAAAGGAAAAATTAAATTCATAAGTTATGGTAGTATTGTCGATTATAATCATTTTAGCGAGTATTTTATTGATTGGAGTTATATTTATTCAAAACCCTAAAGGAGGAGGTTTATCTTCTGATTTTGGTTCTGCGACTCAGTTAGGAGGAATTCAAAAGACAAACGAATTTATCGATAATTTCACTAAAATCTTAGCTGTAATTATTGCAGTTTGTAGTATTATGATGACAGTTATTTCTACTCCAAAGAAGGTTGCTCAGCCACAAGCTACTGAGCAGGCACCTGAAAATGGAGCACCTCAAAAATAAAATACTTTTATACAAATAAAAAATGTCAGTATGTCTTCATGCTGACATTTTTTTTGCTTTAAAATTGACAAAAAATGAAAATTTGACAACATTTTTTAAGTGGCACAAAATTGGTGTAATAGAAAACGAAACTTTAAAAATTTATATATATGTCTATATCATTTAAACCTTTAGCAGACCGAGTTCTAATTGAGCCAGCTGCAGCAGAAGAAAAAACAGCAAGTGGAATCATTATTCCAGACACAGCGAAAGAAAAGCCATTACATGGTGTAGTAAAAGCTGTAGGAAATGGGAAAAAAGATGAACCAATGACATTAAAAGCTGGTGATAAAGTAATGTATGGTCAATATTCTGGCACTGAAATTAAGATAGACGGAAACAAATATCTTATTATGAAGGAAGCAGATGTTTATGGGGTGATTGGGTAATAACATTTTGGGTTAGTCACGACAATTCGTGTTAGTCACGACTAACCCAAACTGGTAGAAAATTAATTAATAAAAATTATGGCAAAGGAAATAGTATTTGAAGTAGAAGCTAGAGAAAAGCTTAAAAGTGGCGTTGATAAATTAGCAAACGCAGTAAAAGTAACATTAGGACCTAAAGGTAGAAATGTTGTTATTGGTAAAAAATTCGGAGCACCTCATGTTACCAAAGATGGTGTAACTGTAGCTAAGGAAATTGAGTTAAAAGATCCAATTGAAAATATGGGTGCTCAGATGGTAAAAGAAGTTGCTTCAAAAACTGCTGATATTGCAGGAGATGGTACAACAACTGCAACTGTTTTAGCACAAGCAATCATTACAGCTGGAATGAAAAATGTTGCTTCTGGAGCGAATCCAATGGATTTAAAAAGAGGAATAGATAAAGCTGTTCTTTCTGTAGTAAATACATTGAAAGGTATTTCAAAAGAAGTTGGTTCTGATAATGATAAAATCAAACAAATTGCTTCTATTTCAGCAAATAACGACGAAACTATTGGTTCATTGATTGCTGAAGCAATGAAAGTTGTGGGTAACGATGGTGTAATTACAGTGGAAGAAGCAAAAGGTACTGAAACAGAAGTTAAAACTGTAGAAGGTATGCAATTTGACAGAGGATATTTATCTCCTTATTTTGTTACGAATGCAGACAAAATGATTGTTGAAATGGAGAATCCACTTGTTCTTATCTACGAGAAAAAGATTTCAAACATGAAAGAATTACTTCCAATTTTGGAGCCAGTAGTTCAGTCTGGAAAATCTTTACTAATTATCGCTGAAGATATCGATGGAGAAGCATTGTCTACGTTAGTAGTTAATCGCATCCGTGGTTCTTTGAAAATTGCTGCAGTAAAGGCTCCAGGATTCGGAGATCGTAGAAAAGCAATGTTAGAAGACATCGCAATTTTAACAGGTGGTCAAGTAATTTCAGAAGAAAGAGGGTACACTTTAGAGGGTGCTACTTTGGATATGTTAGGAACTGCTGAAAAAATTGAAATAGATAAGGACAATACCACAGTTATTAACGGAGCTGGTGACAAAGATGCAATTTCATCAAGAGTTGGACAGATTCGTGCACAAATTGATACTACAACTTCTGAGTACGACAAAGAAAAGTTACAAGAGCGTTTAGCTAAATTAGCTGGAGGAGTTGCTGTACTTTATGTTGGTGCTGCTACGGAAGTAGAGATGAAAGAGAAAAAAGACAGAGTTGATGATGCTTTAGCTGCAACAAGAGCTGCTGTAGAAGAAGGAATCATCCCTGGTGGAGGTGTAGGATTTATTCGTGCTATCGAAGCTTTAGAAACGCTTAAAGGTATCAATGAAGACGAAAACACTGGTATTGCGATCGTAAAACGTGCGATTGAAGAACCATTACGTCAGATTGTTGCAAATGCAGGTGGTGAAGGAGCTGTAATCGTTCAAAAAGTGAAAGAAGGAAAAGATGACTTCGGATACAATGCAAGAACAGAAGTTTTTGAAAGTTTATATGCTGCTGGGGTAATTGACCCTACTAAAGTTGCTCGTATAGCGATTGAAAATGCATCATCTATTGCTGCTATGTTGTTGACTACAGAGTGTGTAATTGCAGACGAAGTAGAAGATAATGCGCCTATGATGGGCGGAGGAATGCCAGGCGGAATGGGTGGTATGATGTAAAATTCGGAACTATAGGTTTGGGGTAACCCAAACCTTTCTCGTCCTTCCTTCCCTACTTGTTTAGGATAGATAAGGACGCCTATATATAGAACTCTCTTGGGAAACCAAGGGAGTTTTTTTGCCTGTTGAATTTATTTTGTGGTGTGAAATGGAGGTGTACATATATTAAGCCGCAATGCGTTGCGGCTTTACCTTTCGATTTCGATACTGAAGTCTGGGGTAAGGATGAAGCGGGCATCGATGGATTTTTCGGTGCCTGGCATTTCGAGTCCTTTGATTTTAGCAGTTTTCCCTGTTGTTATTAGATCTACGACTTGTTTGTCTGTTAGTTTTTTGTTCAGTAGGCCAAATGGTATTTTAAATCCGCAAGTAGAGAAATTAGCGCAACCGTATGCTGTGTTTCCTTTGCGAAGGTTGACCTGTTTGCATTTAGGACACAGTAATTCTTCCGGATTTTCGGTTTTCTTTTCCTTTTTCTCGCGTGGTTTAGAAACTTTCTCTTTGACAACTTCCACTAGTTTTTCAGGAGCAATGGCAATCACACGTTTCGTGTTAAAAATTACCTCTTCGGTTAATTCAGAAACCATTTGTACTAATTCCTGTTTGAAGGTATCTAATTCGTATTCTCCTTTTTCAATCAAGCGAATTTTACGTTCCCAATTACCTGTAAGTTCAGGACTTTTCAACAATTCATTTTGAATCGTATCTATCAAGTCTACTCCTGTTTGTGTTGGAACAATATTTTTCTTTTTTCGTTCAATGTATTTACGACGAAATAGGGTCTCAATGATGTTCGCACGCGTGGATGGTCGACCGATACCATTGTCTTTTAACAACTCTCGCATTTCTTCGTCTTCCACTTGTTTCCCTGCCGTTTCCATGGCACGTAACAAGGTCGCTTCCGTGTAATATTTTGGTGGGGAAGTCTTACCTTGGTGCACTTTTGGTTCGTGCGGTCCAGATTCTCCTTCTTCGAAATGAGGCATTACTGTTTCCTCCTCCCCTTTTTTATCGGATTCGCTTTGCTTATCATTGCTGTATACCTCTCTCCAGCCTGGTTCAATAATCTGCTTTCCTGTTGCTTTAAATTCAACTTGACCTACTTTACCAAGTACTGTTGTGTTAGACACTTTACATTCTGGGTAAAAAACAGCGATAAATCGTTTAGCTATCAGGTCATAGATTTGTTTTTCATTCAAAGGTAAACCTTGCGGAAACTCTCCTGTTGGTATAATTGCATGGTGATCGGTTACCTTTTTATCGTCAAAAACTACTTTCGACTTTGGAATTGGTTTTTGCAATAAAGGCGCAATTAAACGTTCGTAAGGTTTCATCGCTTGTAAAATACCAGGTACTTTCGGATGAATATCTTCTGAAAGGTAGGTTGTATCTACACGTGGATAGGTCACCAATTTCTTCTCGTATAAATTTTGAATCCCTCTCAACGTCTCATCCGCAGTAAAGGCGTATTTACGATTGGCTTCTACCTGAAGAGCTGTCAAATCAAACAATCTAGGATTTCCTTCTTTTCCTTCTTTTTGTTCGAAGGAGGTTACCTCGAAATTATGTTGTTTTAAGTATTCTAATCCTTTTTCCGCTTTCTCTTTCGAGCGAATACGATCTATGGTTGCTGTAAATTCCGTTTCGCGGTAGGTCGTTTTTAATTCCCAATATTCATCCGTAACGAATGCTTCGATTTCCTTGTGACGTTGTACAATCATGGATAAGGTCGGTGTTTGTACACGACCAATAGAAAATGTTGCTTTACCACGACCAAATTTTACAGTAAATAGTCGCGTCGCATTCATTCCTAACATCCAATCACCGATTGCACGAGCACTACCAGCTTTGTATAGATTATCGTATTTGGTAGACTCTACCAATTTTGAAAACCCTTCTTTGATTGCTTCTTCTGTCAAGGAAGAAATCCATAAACGTTTGATTGGAACATTGCATTTTGCTTTCAATAATACCCAACGTTGAATTAATTCTCCCTCTTGCCCGGCATCCCCACAGTTTATAACCTCTGTACAGTT
>CANGOF010000025.1 GCA_947455515.1 Flavobacteriia bacterium | reverse complement strand
TTGTTTGGTATTGCTATCCTTGTAGGCTTTTCGAGAATCTACTTAGGTGTCCATTATTTGAGCGATATCATCGGTGGAGCAATCGTAGGAACAACAATTTCTTATTTAATTTGGAAATTTGTGTGGATGAAAAGAGTCATAAATTAATTCTTTTTGTATATTTGCAGTCCGTTTCAAAGTATAACAGCGGTTATACGTAAATGCCCGAGTGGCGGAACTGGTAGACGCGCTGGATTCAAAATCCTGTTCTTTCGGGAGTGCCGGTTCGATTCCGGCCTCGGGTACACAAGTAGACGCTTCCAGTTTACGAGTAAGCTTAAAGCCTTGATAATCTTAGGATTATTGAGGCTTTTTCTTTTTCTAATAGATTCAAAAAATCATATTTTATTACTATAAAATCGAAGTGTAATTTTGTGTGGTGTGCGATAAAGGTGTGCAATAATATTATAAAACGATTTCACTCACCCAATATTTCCAACGTTAAATAATTCAGATTAAATATTATGGCGATAAAATTTAGTTTTACATCGCTTAAATATTAATTTTATAACTATGATTACTTGTATCATCATCGACGACGAAAAACCAGCAAGAGAATTTCTCCAGAAATTAATTACTCAATATTTTGGTAATAAACTTATTGTATTAGATGCTGTTGAATCGGTAAGTCAAGGTGTTGACGTAATAAACAAGTTACATCCTGAATTAATATTTCTAGATATTGAAATGCAAGGGGAAGATGGATTTCAGTTATTCAAATACTTTGACAATGTGTTTTTTGACATAATCTTCACAACAGCACACAAGAACTATGCTATAGACGCTATCAAACATTCTGCAATAGACTACCTGTTAAAACCAATCAATTTCATTGACCTGAATGATGCTATCAAGCGTTTAGAACGTAAGCAAACTGCCTCTACCAATCAACAACGTATTTCTGCACTGTTAGAGAACTTAAACACAGATTCTACGCAATTTAATAAGATTGCTTTACCAACTTCTACAGGATATGAATTAGAGAAGGTTTCTAATATCGTTTATTGTGAGGGGATGGATAATTACTCAAAAATTGTAACATTACAAGGTAGAGAAATTATACTTACAAAAACGTTAAAATACTTAGAAGATAACTTACCTAATTCTGTGTTTTTTCGCATTCATAAGTCTACGTTAGTTAATCTTAATTACGTTGCAAGTTATAGTCGCGTTGAGGGTTATTCTGTGACAATGACCACTGGACAAAAGTTAGATGTGTCTGTTCGTAAAAGTGAACAACTGGTAAGTTTTATCTATAAAAACAGAACGATTTAATGAAATTATTACTTGGAATATTTCTTTTTATTAACTGCATCTTTCTTAGTTCCGCTCAGGAAAATCTAATTAAAAAAATTACTGTTGTAAACGGATTACCAAGTAATAATATCAAATGTATATTTAAAGATTCTCGTGGATATTTTTGGATTGGTACTGAAGCTGGACTATGTAGATACGACGGTAAACACTTAACGAATATTGGAGAAAATCAAGGTTTAAAATACGATAAAGTCTGGTCGATTGTTGAGGATAGACAGAATGTATTATGGTTGTCGGTTTATGGTGAAGGATTAGCTCGTTACGATGGAAGAAAATTTACCTACTTCAGTGAATCGGATGGTTTATGCTCCAACTTTATTCGCAAAATTCACTATTCAAGAAAAAACGATTGTTTGGTATTAGCGACCGAAAATGGTGTAAGTGTTTTTAAAGATGGAAAATTTAAAAACTTTAGGAAAAAGAATGGTATACGAGGATTTCAGGTTACTGGAGTTGATGAAAGTGATGGGAGAATATTCGTTACAACAAGTTACAATGGTGTGTATCAACTGAATTTTTCAAATGACCTGAAAAAATTAAAATTCGACAGTCTATTTTTTAACCAAACCTCCTATTCATCTAGAATCATAAAACGTAATTACATCTCGTCAGGACCAACATTTGAAGTAAAAGAATCAACTCTACTAGGGAAGGAAAAAAGGACAGACAAACTTCCAATCATTTGGGATTATGCTAGTACGATAAAAAACATCTATTTTGCTGGATGGAATGTTACTAATCCTACAGGTGGTTTGTATAAAAAGTCTAATACTGCAAATAAAATCTCTCAAATCTCTTTAATTCCGAGCTGGTGTTTATATAACGATAAAGAATCCCAAACACTCTGGGTTGGTACATTAGATGACGGAATTTTAATTTATGACCTATCAGAAACTATTAAGATTATTTCTCCAGAAATTTTACATTCTTCCTCTTGGAATATTCAAACTCTATTTAAGTCAACCAAGAATACAATGTGGATTGGCGCCAAGGACAATATAAGTATTTATCAGAAAGATGAAATTACAAACATTAATAAAACAGCATTAATACGAAAATTCGATAAGTACCTTACACTAAATAATCTTACTTCAAAACGTAGTATTTTACTACCAGCAATTAAAGAGAAAGAAGGATTTACTACGTTCCAATTTTCTGAAGATAAAAAACATAATGTATGGTTAAATTGTACTTGGGGGATTACATGCTTCAATGAAAAATTCGATATTATTTACTTTAACGGTTTAGACGGTGGTTATTCGACATTTGATGAAAATGACATGCTTTACTACCAACATAATTATACCTCACATGTACTTAAAATACCCAATCGATTTGATATGAATGCGAAGTCTGTTGTTCGTATCGAAAACAGCACTACACCATACGCTATTCATACCATTATTAAACAAGAGGATAAAAATTGGTTTGGAACAACTTCTAATGGTTTATATCTTTTACAAAACGGAAAGTTTATTTCTTTACTAAAACATAAGTTGTTTAAAGAAAAATATATTAAGTATTTGTATATACATCCAAAAACAAATGAACTGTTCATAGGAACTAACTCTGGTAAAATATACATCACAGAATGGAAGGAAAACCAATTGAAAATCACTAAAGTTTTATCGAATGAAAATGAATTATTTGGTAACACTATCACGTTTATCAGTTCCTACAAAAATTTCCTTCTAATTGGAACTAATAAGGGAATTAACATTTTAAAGAATGGTAAATTTCACAGATTATTAAATTCTACTGAAGGAATTACAAACACTAATTTTACGGATGGTGTACTAGGAACTAATTCACTCATAGCATCAACAAATAATGGTTGTTATATCATAAATCTTCCTAAACTTTTATTATCTATAAAACTAAAAAAACAACCTATATTTCTTTCCAAGTTAAACGTACTTGGTAAAAAGTTTATTAGTAATACGAATTGGGATAATTACGCTGATTCCATATTTACATTCCCTTACAACGAAAACACCTTGGAGATGCACTTTGAAACACCTAATGGTATAAATGCTTCTAAAAATCAGTTTCGTTATAAAATAGAAGGTTTAACCAACTCTTGGAGTTCCTTTAGTACAGATGCTACTATAAAATTAATTGCAATTCCTTTTGGGAATTACAAAATAGTAGTTGAAGGAAGAAACTTAAGTACTGGAGAATGTTATAGTGATAAAACCATTTTATTAAATATTTTACCTCCATTTTGGAAAACTACTTGGTTTATAATATTGACATTTTTAATAATCAGTTTAATCATCTATTTTTCTTTAAAATATCGTATCAAAACAATACGTGAACGTGAACGTGAAAAAGCTGTTATAAGTAATAAACTCACAGAAACTAAATTGGAGGCACTACGAGCGCAAATGAATCCTCATTTTACGTTTAATGCTATGAATTCTATCCAGAATTTCATCATAGATAATGATACGAAACAAGCTATGTTTTACTTGGGTGAGTTTTCTAAGCTAATTCGTCAAACATTAGAAAATGCATCCGAAAAATTTATGTCGCTGGAAACAGAAATTCAGTTTTTAGAAAGTTATATGAACGTTCAAAAAATGCGTTTTGACAAGGTCCAAACTTCTATTATTATCGATAATACAGTAGATAGATATAGAACACAAATTCCACCATTAATTATACAACCATTCATCGAAAATGCGTTTGAGCATGCATTTGATAGAAATTCTGAGGAAATACCAAAGATTCGCATTCATTTCTCAATAGAAAAACAAACGTTAGTTTGCACCATAAAAGATAATGGAAAGGGATTTAATGAAGGAACGAGTTCAAAATTACATAAGTCATTTGGTCAAAAATTGACAAAAGAACGGTTGGATTTACTTAACAAAGAGTTTAAAACAAATGTATTTGGTTTTGAAATAACGAATATTAATTCAGAAAATAAGTTTGAATCTGGAACAGAAATTAAAATTACTTTTCTAAAAATAATGGGTTGACCTAAACCTCAAAATCAAACACTTCCTTTAGACTAACATCCAACGCCTTTGCGATACGTATCATTGTACTGACGGTTGGGTTTATTTTCACGGTTTCTATTCTAGCAACCTGAGACAACGTAAGTTCAGCACGATGTGCCAATTCTTCCTGTGAAATATTCTTCACCTTACGAAGTTCCTTCATACGTTTAGCCAATAAAATTAATCCCTCCTCTTCGAAGATTAATTTTCTTGGTTTCGTATTCGCTTTTTTCACATCTCAAATTGAACACTAATTTTCTCAAAATATTATAGCACAAGTGCTATTTTTAAATATCTTTGAAACGAAAACTTCTCATAAAGATACGTTTAGACGAATAATACCTACGTTAAATAAATCGAGATTTTCATAATACGTGAATTATGTAAGTTTGAAAAGTTATCTAATTGGAAATTATGATAATAATTCACTAATAAACTAAAATATATGAAATTAAAATCTCTACTTGTCGGAATTCTATTAAGCGGTATTTCATTCGCTCAAAACATTCCTAATTATGTTCCATCTAATGGATTGGTAGCATATTACTCATTTTCTGGAAATGCAAATGATGCAACGATTAATGGTAATAATGGAACAGTTAACGGTGCTACATTAACTACGGATAGAGATGGAAATCCAAATAGTGCATATAGTTTTGATGGGGTAACTTCCTATATAAATATAGGTCATAATGCAAGTTTAAGACGTTCAAATAGTAATTTTAGTTTAACATATTGGGTATATCTAAATTCCTATAATTCAAGTTACGCAAGTGTTATTTTATCCAATCGAAGCGGTTCTAATGTTTCCAAAATCGGAACAGCATTTAATATAGTTGGAAATGCTTCTCCAAATTATTTAGGTCAGGTTCAATTAGGAACTTGTTGTGAAGGTGTTTTTGGAACAAGTAAAATTTTAACAGGTAGTTGGAATCATGTCGTAGTAACTTATGATAAAGTTAGTAAAACAGTAAAAACGTATTTAAATGGTTCACTTACTAATAGTGGTACATTAAATCCATTTACTGAAGATGAAGCTTTAGACCAAACAATTGGTCGAGAACCATTATGTACTCCTAAAGGTGCTGGAAATGCCTATGCTTTGAATGGAAAATTAGATGAAATTGGTATATACAATACTACATTAACACAGGACGATGTAACTGCATTGTATCTAGGTTGTACAACACCTATCGCAACAATTACTCCAAATGGAGCTACAACTTTCTGTCAAGGTAATTCAGTAACATTAACTACTACTAAAGATAGCACATATACCTACCAATGGTATGATGACAATAATCAATTAAATAACGAAACTAAAAATTCATTAACCACTTCCACTGCTGGTAAATATTTAGTTAAAATAATTAATGGAAATTGTAATGCTACATCCTTAATAACGAATGTGATTGTAAATTCAAACCCAACTGTAACACTTAACCCAATTGCTTCTTTAGTGTTTAAAAACGATTCAAGCATCACTTTGAATGGAAACCCTACTGGAGGTTCGTTTTCTGGAAACGGTGTGTTAGGAGCTAAATTTTCACCTTCAAAAGCTACGCTAGGAAAAAAACATATTTCTTATTCTTTCACAACTCAAGAAGGTTGTTCAGGTAGTGGTTCAATACAAACTATGTTGGTAGATACACTTGGTAATGTATGTACTACAACTAAATATGACACTATTACAACTCATTTAACGGTAACTGACACATTACGCATCAAAGTGAAATTAACAACGGGATTAAACATTGGAAAAGTAAATTCTATGAAAGTTTATCCTAATCCAACTAGTGATAAAGTAATTATTGATAATGGAGATTACGCATCAATGAATAGTTACAGTATTACAATTATTGACATGTTAGGTAAAACTGTTTATACAACACCAATAACTGCGCAACAAACTATTATTTCTTTAAACTCCCTTGGAAGTAAAGGGGTCTATCACTTAAATATTGTAGATGGTAACCAAAAAATCGTGGAAAGTAAACAATTGATTTTAGAGTAATTAAAAACAGTAAAAAAAGAGGATACTGAAAATCTTAAGAGTAGGTAAAATAAATATTAACAATTAAACTTAAAGTAATGAAAAAAATAATTTTAACAAGCGCATTGGTTTTAGTAGGAATTTTCTCAATCGCTCAGAAAACTGATAAAGAAATTAAAAAAGAAATAACAAATAAATCCATTAAAATTGCTCGTAAAGAAGCGAAAAAACTTAAAAAAGAAGGTTGGGATGTTGTACCTGGTTCATTACCACTAGATAAAGTTCTTGAAAAAGCGTATATTAAGTCTGAAGAAGAAACAGATAAAGGGGGTAAAAAATATATATTTGCTGATGGAAATGGTGTTGGTGAAACAAAAACAGCAGCAGAAATCCAAGCCCTTACAATAGCTAAGTTAGCTCTAGCTAGTCAAATAACAAGTGATGTTAATGCATTAATTACTGCCAATTTAGCAAATCAACAATTAAATAATGAAGATGCTGCTTCGATTACTCAGGTTGTAGCTACTTCTAAAGAATTAATTTCTGCTCAATTAGGATATGTTGAACCTATATTTAAAATATATAGAATACCTGCAGGAAACGCTAAAAATCAAGAAGTTCAAATAAGAATATTTTATGACGTTGAACAATCTTTACAAATTGCTAAGAAAGTAATTCAGAAAGAATTAAAAGATAAACTTAAAATCAATGAAGAACAATTAAATAAATTGATGGGTATTAACTAATTAAAAAATAGAGGCTGTTTATTGTAAATTAATCTAGACCGCCTCTATTAATATCATATATGAAAACATTATTTTTTGTCTTTATACACTTACTATTTTATAATGTTTATGGTCAAAAAGAAGTTAGAACTGAAGGAGAATTTCAAACCGAATTAAATTCTAATGAAACCAAAGACCAAGCAAAAAAAAGAGCTAAAGAAGGTGCTATAATTAATGCTATTGAAAAAGCTTTTGGTAGTACTGTATTTCAAGGTAATTCATTATATGTTAAAAATATTAATGTTGGAAATTTAACTGAAACTAAAACAGGTTTTAGTTCTATATCAGATGTCTATGTTAAAGGTGAAGTAATTGAAGAATTAAAAGTTGAATTTGAAGAAATACCATTTACTAAAAAAAAAGGTAATTTAACAGAAAATGGAATTGAAATAAAATGTACAGTTAAAATTATTGCAAAAGAATATATTGAACCCGAAGCTAATTTTAAACTAATAACTTTAAATTGTACAGATACATCTAAATGTAAAACTACTTCATTCCGAAAAAACGAACCGTTCTATATTCAGTTTGAAACCAAAGAAGATGGATATGTAACAGTTTTTTTGGATGATAATGAAACATCAAGTATTTTATTTCCTTATAGTATTGGTCGTGAACGTTTTTATAATGGATATAACGTGAAAGCAAATCATACCTATTTTTTATTTTCAAATGATAAAAAATTTCAGTTTGATAATTCTATTATTACAGATGAATTAATATGGGAAACAAAAGAAAGTATGGAAAAGTTAACCGTGATTTTTTCACCAATTCCATTCCAATTACCCGATTTAATTAAACAAAATTCTAATTCATTACCTGAAAATTTAAAATCTGTTGATTTTAACAAATGGTTAATTCATTTAAGAAAAAAAAATAAAAATATCCAAATTAAAAAAATAGCATTAAATACAATTCAATCAGATTATTAAAACCTATAAAGTTAGATGAAAAAAAGAGTTCTTATTTTAATTTCTTTATTATATATTTCAACATATAGTTTCTCACAAGACGTTAGAAATGTTGATTTTACTTTTTCAAATAACACTTTTGTTATAACCTATGACCTCGAGAATTGTTCCAACAATTATATATATGATGTTAATATTACATTAATTGGTGAAGAAACAGGAAAGTATCTCCCAAAAACACCAACAGGTGCATTAACAGGTCAATTTTGCGGGTATAACAAAGAAATTATTTGGAAACCCTTGTTGGAGAACAAAGAAATTAATGAAAGAGTAAAATTTATTGTAACAATAATCAGTATTAAAAAATTACCAAATATAGGCCCATCAAATGCGTTTAAATCAATGCTGTTGCCAGGTTTAGGAAGTCTTAAAGTTCAGAAAACTAAACTTCCATTGTTGGTAACCATGGGTTTTTTATATACTGGATTTCAAGCTTATAATTATAATGTAAAAACTAATTCTGAATTTGATAATTACCTAAATGCTTCAAATCAAAATGATATGAATCTACATTATTTAAATGCTCAGAATAATCGTAAAATATCTACAACCTATCTTCAAATTGCTGCTGGAATTTGGGTAACTGATGTTGTTTACACTTTGGTTAAGGGTTCAATTAACAAACATAAATTAACCCAATCTACAAATAATTACTCATCTTGGAAATGGAATTTTAACTATAACAACCAAGCAGTTTTAGTTGGTTTAACAAAAGAATTTTAATCTTAGATTATTAATATTAAAACAGATATATGAAAGTTTTATTAATGACATGTTTATTTATTTTTCCACTTACAATCTTCGCTCAAAAACAAGGTTCGAGTTCGTTTAAATATGTAAAAACAAATAAAATCCCAAAACCAAAAGCACCTCCTTTATTAACGATAAGTAAGCTAAATTTTTATGACCAAAAAAGTGGTAATGGAAATTCAGGATTAGACGCTGGAGAAAATGCTGAGATTATTTTTACAATTAAAAATGAAGGAAGAGGTAGTGCATATGAAGTAGAGATTATTATCGAAAATAATACGAAGTTAAAAGATATATATTTTAATAACCCACCTAAAATCGAAGAATTAAAGGCTGGTGAATCTAAACAAGTAAACATACAATTAACTGCGAACGATAATATTGATAATCATGATGTAGAATTTCAGATAAAGGCTAATGAAGGAAATGGGTTTGACCTTTCACCAACACTTCTAAATTTTAAAACATTTAAATTTAAAAGTCCTTTATTGGAAATTGTTGATTATAAATTCTCTACCAATGACGGAGGTAATCATATTAAACCTACGGAAATAGCTAACCTTCAATTCATTATTCAAAATAAAGGGCAAGGGATTGCAAACAATATTAAAATTAATATAATCAATCCAGAGTTTATATATGAACAAGAAAATACATCTTGGATTGTTAAAAATTTACAACCTAATCAAACCTATATTATTAATTATGGTTTTTTTGTAAACAATAAATATAAGTCACCGAAAATTGAATTAAAAGCGATTGTTTCTGAAGAATTTGGTAAATGGGGATGTACAAAAGATATGACTGTGGCACTTGACCAAGTACTATCTAAAACTCAAAGTTTTAATGTAGAAGCGAAAGATTATCAGGATGTTGCAATCGAACAGTTTTCATTAACCGCGGATGTAGATAATAACATACCTGAGACTCATCGAAAAAATCCAAAACGAATAGGATTAATAATCGGTAACGAAGATTATTCAAGTAATCAGAATGGAGTAAATTCTGAAATTAACGTAGAATTTGCTGTAAATGATGCAAGTATTATGAAAGAATATTTTATTAAAACTTTAGGTATTCAAGAAGATAATTTGTATTTCTTAAAAAATGCTACAGCTGCCGCAATGAGAAGTAAAATAAATTTGGTTACAGAACGTATAAAAGCAATGGACAGCACTGCTGAATTATTTTTTTACTATGCTGGACATGGTTTTCCTGATGAGATTACCAAGGCACCTTATTTAATTCCTGTTGATGTAAATGCAACAAATATTACTGATGGTATTAATTTATACGACATGTACAGAAAGTTTTCGGATGCAAAACCTTTGAAAGCTACTATCATTTTGGACGCATGTTTTAGTGGTGGTGGAAGAAATGAGGGTTTATTAGCAGCAAGAGGTGTTAAGGTGAAACCTAAACATGAAACAATTACTGGAAATTTAGTAATAATGACTGCAACGAGTGAATCTCAAACTGCATTACCGTATAAAGCGAAACAACACGGAATTTTCACTTATTATTTATTAAAAAAATTACAAGAGTCAAAGGGAGATATTAATTATTCTGAACTTTATAATCAAGTTGAATTTAATGTGAAAAATGAAAGTTTGAAGGTGAATGAAAAGTTACAAAACCCTCAAGTTTTATTTAGTAGTGAAATAGCAAATGACTGGAAAAATTGGAAGATAAATGAATAATTGTTTATCATATTTTATTGGATTTATATTTCTATTTACTGTAGGATGTAAAAAGTTAGAACGTTCTAATCCTAAAGACGGAATCGTTGGAGTTACTACATCTGAAGTTGTTTTAGTTGATTTATCAACGGTTCAAATCACTTCAACTTTAAATTCTACCGAAGGTGTTAGTAGAGTGACTCAAAGAGGTATCTGTTGGAGTAAGAATCCAAATCCAACTACCTCTGATAATTTTGTTGATTCAGGTAGTGGATTTGGTACTTTTACATCTATCATCAAAGGTTTGGAAGTTAATACGAAGTATTATTTCCGTTCATTTGCTTCAAATGAAAAAACAACTGCCTATGGCAATGAGGTTTCATATATCATAAATGGACCTGTAATAACTACTAAGGCTGCAAGTGAAGTTTCCTATACTAGCGCAAAAGTAGGGTGTTTGTTAGTTAGTGATGGTGGATACAATATTATTAAGCAAGGTATTTGTTGGGGAGAATATCCAAATATTGATACATTAACTAATAAAATTTATGCGGATAGTAAAGACTTTAATTATACAATTTCAGGTCTAGAAAATGGTAAAACTTATTATTACAAGGCATTTGCTGTTACAAATTCTGGAATAGCATTTGGAAATGAATTAAACTTTAAAACACTAGGTTATAATTCTCCTTCTTTAAAAACTGTTTCTATAACAAATATCGGATTTTATAATGTTACTTCAGGTGGAGAAATCAGTAATGATGGTGGATTACCAATAACAGCTAGAGGTGTTTGTTGGAGTAAATCTAGTAATCCTACACTAAATGATAATAAAACATCAGATGGAAGTGGTAGCGGAAGTTTTTCAAGTCAATTAACTAGTTTACAAGAAGGAACCACCTACTACGTACGAGCATATGCTACTAATTCAAAGGGAACCAATTACGGTAATGAATTGACTTTTAACACATTAACAACTAACAGGCCAACTCTTATAACAAATTCTATAACATCGATTACAAAATCTACTTCAAATAGTGGAGGTACAATTTTATCAGATGGTGGAGAGGTAATAACTGACAAAGGCGTGTGTTGGAGTATGAATAGTACCCCAACGATAAGCGACAATAAAACATCTGATGGTAGCAGTAGTAGTAATTATTCAAGTCAACTTACAGATTTGCAAAAAGGAATTGTCTATCACGTTCGTGCATATGCTATAAATTCAAAAGGTACTGGATATGGGAATGAATTGATTTTTAAAACACTATCAACAAGTACACCAACTATTTCACTAATATCCATACCACCTTATTGGGACGCTGTAAATAATAAATACATAGCAAAATTTAATGTAACAATTTTATCTGATGGAGGAGAATTAATTACAGCAAAGGGAATCTGTTGGGATTATTTTGATAACCCAACAATAGGATATACTAATAATATGACCTCCGATGGTAGTGGAAAAGGTAATTTTGCAACCCAAATGACAAATATATCAAGTGGTGATTATTATGTTAGAGCATATGCCACAAATTCTAATGGAACAAGTTATTCAGATAATATCAAGGTTACAGTATTTTAATGATTATTAAAAATGAATTATTTTCTATCGATTAATATCTTCAAAAAACTAACTTATCATCTAATTTTTTTACTTGGGTATATTTTTCTATTCACTATTGCTTGTAAAAAATTAGAACGTTCTAATCCTAAAGATGGAATCGTTGGAGTTACAACATCTGAAGTTATTTTAGTTGACTTATCAACTGTTCAAATTACCTCAACTTTAAATTCTATCGAAGGTGTAAGTAGAGTAACTCAAAGAGGTATCTGTTGGAGTAAGAATCCAAATCCAACTAACTCTGATAATTTCGTTGATTCAGGGAGTGGATTTGGCACTTTTACATGTATCATCAAAGGTTTGGAAGTTAATACAAAGTATTATTTCCGTTCATTTGCTTCTAACGAAAAAACAACTGCCTATGGCAATGAGGTTTCATATATCATAAATGGACCTGTAATAACTACTAAGGCTGCAAGTGAAGTTTCCTATACTAGCGCAAAAGTAGGGTGTTTGCTAGTTAGTGATGGTGGGTATAGTAATGTTAAACAAGGTATTTGTTGGGGTGAATTTCCAAATATTGATACGTTGGTAAATAAAATATATGCAGACACTAAAGACTTTAATTATACTATTTCAGGCCTAGAAAATGGTAAAGCGTATTATTACAAAGCATTTGCAATAACTAATTCAGGTATTGTTTTTGGGAGTGAATTAAACTTTAACACACTTGGTTCTAATACCCCTTCATTAACAACCAAATCAGTAATAAATATTGGAGTATATACTGCAGCATCGGGTGGTGAAATTACAAACGATGGTGGCCTATCTATTACTTCAAAAGGTGTATGCTGGAGTAAATCTAGTAATCCGACAATAAATGATAATAAATCATCTGACGGTAGTGGTAGCGGAAGTTATTCAAGTCAATTAACAGGTCTGGAAAAAGGAACAACCTATTACGTTCGTGCATACGCAACAAATTCAAAAGGTACTTCCTATGGGAACGAAGTAATTTTTAATACATATTTAGAAAGTGTACCAACTCTTTCCACTATAGGAATAACAAATATTAAAGTTTCATCAGCATCTAGTGGAGGCACAATTTCTTCCGATGGAGGTTTACCTATTAATGCCAAAGGTGTATGCTGGAATACATTTAGCAACCCAACAACAAAGGATTATAAAACTTCTGATGGAAGTGGAACAACGAATTATTCAAGTCAACTAACAGGTTTGCAAGAAGGTACTACCTATTACGTTCGTTCATATGCAACAAATTCAAAGGGTACGAGCTATGGGGATGAAGTATCGTTTAAAACGTATATAGCAAGTACACCAACTATTTCTACAACAGGTATATCAAACATTAAAATTTCTTCAGCATTATGTGGAGGTACAATTTCTGATGATGGAGGATTGCCGATTACTTCCAAGGGAATCTGTTGGAGTACATCTAATATTCCTACAATAAATGACAACAAAACTTCTGAAGGAAGTGGAAGTGATAGTTACACAAGTAAAATGTCTGGTTTAATAGCTGGTGTGACTTATAACGTGCGAGCATACGCTACCAATGCAAAGGGGACAAGCTATGGTAATGTAATTAATTTTAGAGCACTTTCAATGGGCTCTACCTCTACTATTTCTGATATTGATGGAAATACATACAAAACTGTATATATTGGTTTTCAAAATTGGATGACTGAAAATTTAAAAACAACTAGATATAATGATGGGTCATCAATACCAAATATTACATACAATTCACAATGGGTAACCCTATCAGGTGCTTGGGCTTATTATAATAACGACGCTACCAACAATGCAAAATTTGGAAAGTTATACAATTGGCATGTAATTGATTCTGCGACAAATCAAAATAAAAATGTATGTCCAACAGGATGGCACGTACCAAGTGTACCTGAATTAATGGTACTTTTTGATTATTTAGGCGGTTACAACGTTGCTGGAGGAAAAATGAAAGAAATTGGTACTGTAAATTGGAAATCTCCAAATACAGATGCTACAAATTCATCTTTGTTTACGGGTCTTCCAGGTGGACGACGCACCGAAAATGGTATCTACACGGAAGTTGGAGAGAATGGATATTGGTGGTCTTCAACTGAGTATTTGACATACTCCTCTACTCTCTTACGTTTGGGAAATGGAGGTGGAGGTGCAGAGTGGTTCGATATAAGAAAAGAGACTGGGTTATCTATTAGATGCTTACAAGATTAATCAAAGATATCTAATATGATTTAATTCAATACAAACTACGACTCAATAAGATGTTTTTAAGTAAAGATGAATTGGATACTTATTTTATTTGGAGGTTAAATGAATAGAAACCTATCTATTATAAAGTATAATAGAATAACGCTCACCTACAAAAGGTTCAACCCAATGATTAAGTGTTCCATTAAACGTAAACCATTCATTAACTATATCAAATCTACTTCCATCCTCAACACATAATGCACCATCAAAGAACTCACCTAACAGAATCGCTTGGCTAACCCCTTGATTTTTATGTTTGTGAGGAGTCATTTGATGATTGTAATTTAAGGTTACTTGATTGAACTCAAAGTCAGTACATTGTTTAATATTGTCGATTACCTTTTGCTCAATGAAAGATGGACGTTTTGCAAGAGGTCGAATATGTCTCTGCGGTGTAGAAGTTTTTCTTCGGTCAAATAATTGTTTTAATAACTCAATATCAATGATTTTTGACTCGTTTACAGGTGTATGTACTTGCATTAAATAATCATATGATTTCCCTGTATATTGAGCAACTTCTCGAAGTAAATCAAGATTCGGGTCTCTAGTACCGTTAACAACTCTTGAGATGTAGCTTGCCGAACATTTTAGCTCTTTCGCAAGTCTTCTTAAAGAATTTCCTTCTTTAGCTAATAATTTTTCAAGAGTATGTATTAACATAAAAAAATAATATTAAAATTATAATAAATTGTTGACAAATGTCAACACTTATACTAAGTCAATCAAGAATTTTCAATTAAGAAACTTAACAAAAGTTCATCCCCCATTTTATTACGAAGATTTAGTATAAAATCAAGCGTTAACTCATCCAGATTATTTATTAATCGTTTTTCGTTAATCTCGGATGTAAATGCTTCAATAACTTGGATAGGGATAGGATAATACATAATCAAAAGAGTTTAATAATAAATATATCAGCTTCGATTTAAAGACATATAAGTCAGTAAATAATAAGTGTTATAACTTGAGTATAATAGGACGTTAAATCGCTTTAAAATCGATATAAAGTACGTAATAATCTATGTAATTATCATTGCTAATTACATCTTAATTAATATATTAACTTAATATTTTAGATGAAAAATATTAAATAATTCATCAACGACTTTGACTTTAATTAAATATGGGTTGCCAAATTAATAACAACCCATATTAAATGAAACACTATACAACAGAAACCATCTAATTATTTTCGCCCATTTTTTTAAATTCAGCGTTCATTCTCGCGGTAATGAAAAGATTATGTAGTTCACAATGCTTTTTCATGTATAAATACTCTTGTAAAAGCAATTCGGGTGTGGGAATCGCATTTTCTTCATATACTGAGTATACATAATCTTTAAGAAGTTTGACTAATGGCTCCACCATAAGTAAATCTTCAACGGTTAAAATTTCAAAATTTTCCATGTTATTAATTATTAATTTATTATTATTTGATTGGGGTTGAACGGTTTATTTTAATATTCAACCCCAGATTATTATTATTATTTACATTTTTACATGCGTTTTAACGTTATTATTTAACGCTGTCTGATTCATTATATGCTTGACAGTTTCAACATCGTTAGGATGAGCGTAAAGCGCATCAAAAACATATATAGCATGAATACCAAGTGTATTTATTTTATTGATTACTTCAGTCATTATTTTAACTTCCAAGTTGAACATACGTTTTGATGTAATCTTATGCTTATCTCTTTTATGCTTGTACTCGGAGTTATAAATTTTATCATTGATAATGTTTTGCATCATGCATGGCTCTAACTTATTATAGTACTCAAATAGTGGTGATTGCTTCATCTGCACTACCTTCTTGTTGAAGAACGATAAATGTTCCTTCTTCACCTTTTCAACACTTAAACCTAATTCCTCCACCAAATCAATATGCTTTAGGTATTCAGAATTACCACCGTACAAACTACATGCGATGTTTGGATGCAAACAAGAATAATCTAATTCCACTATCGGTTCACCTTTGTATTTTACTAAGCTTCGTATCCATGTTGGTAATAGGTTTAAAGAATCATAAACACGACCACCAGCATTGTCTTCACTAGGCTGAGGTATCATTAATCCATTTTTTATTACTAAATAATCATATATCTCGATGGCATCCTCCACAAAGCTTCTTTGCTCATGGTTCTTAAAATAGGTATTCGGGTGCTTGTTTAAAAATGTTAGTAGCTTTCCTTTCTTGGTTACGTAGCCAGCCTTGACAAGTCTTTTAGCTTCCTTCTTAACTTCAGCCAATGTTGGAAGTTCCACGTTAGGATACATTAGAATAAGATTTTTAGCGATTGGATTTTGTATAGCTCTTGTATATGATAAAAGTTGATTACTATACCATTGCTTTCTTACATAATCAGATTTTAATTTATAGGCTACAACACCTTTTAATAGTATTTTTTTATTTATTCTATGTCCATAACTTTTATGTGATATAGAATACACATAATCACATTCCAATAGTTGACCATTAATTGGATGGTGATACTCTAGTACTTCACGTATTCGTTTATAACAAGTAGCGTCACCACCAACTAGTTCTTGAAGATATTTAGCTTTAAGAAATTTCCAACCTTCACTACCTTGGTTTCTTTTAACATCGAAATATGTACTTGTAACCTGACTAATATATAATAAACATAATTCAATGGATGTTTCAAAATCTGGATAAATAGATAGTATTCTCTGTCTAGGAATATTTCTTCTTATATATCTTTCAACTTTAGGTATTTTAATTAGATAATCTTGTTTGAAAAATAGCGGAAATCTGTCATAGGAATCAATACTTATTTGAGTAGCTAAATCGGCTACATCTATAGTATCTACTGGTGTTTTGACATTACTACAAATATCATGTTTAAATAAATCATTAGTATAAATAATATTTGATAATACTATTGGTTTTATTTTATTTATATTAGTTTTATATGATAATTTATTATCTCCTTTAGGTATTAAATTATTATCGTTAATAAACTCATAATTGATAGCTTTTAAAGATTTATATATACTAGGTGTAGTATAGGTATTAATCTTGTTATTAAAGCTATTAGATGATTGATATACAATACCAATTTTTAAATTATTTTTAGGATTATAAAAACTTAAATTCATTATTAATTATTTATTCTGTATTTAATTATTAATTATTTCTGTTTTGGCTGGTACAGAAGCTGGTGGTAATTACTCCACCAGCAACCAGATTACTTATTAAGTAATAATATTATAGTAATGCATAATTCATTTTAGTCAATAGGTAAAATGCATTTATTAATAAATATCTCTATTTAGCGGTTTTGAAATGGATAGAATATATATAACTGTTTAGTCTGAAATAGTTGTCTTAATATCAATATTTTATATCCAAAAAAAATCCAAAAATTTTTTAGAACCATTTTTTAAATACAACATCGAGTTACCCATATACCCCAACGTTGATTTACAGGGGACCCTAGCTTTCATGGGGGCCCCCCGTTTTTTTATTAAAATATATCTTTCAGTGCTCCCAAAATATGAGAAACAACACATGGTGAAAATGTTAATCCTAACATCTTATACTTACCAGTTTTACTTACATCAGGAACATCTTTAACATAGTCCTCTGGAACGCTTAATAAAGTGGAACATTCAGAGATACTAGGAATTCTATAAAATCCATTTACAAAGTCATATTCGTCCTTAACTGAACCTGCCTTACCTTGGTGATTACTTTCTTTCAAAACCATTTCATAGGTCTTAAAAAGTGTATCATCATCCATGGTAGTATATTCTTTATTCTTATAAATAAGATTGCCGAGCTTATACTTTTTATAACGGTAGATTCCTTTAACATTGGTAAGTTGACTACCAAGAATCACATTGCTTTTATCCTTATCTACATATCCGTTTTTAATACATGATTGGTAGGTAATTTTTTTATCCTCTGGTTGAGTTATTGGCAAGTTGGACCAGAATAAACGTCTTCTAATTGAACCACAACATCTACTAGCATCAATCATTATTGGTTTAATATGTTCATCCATGGCAATACTTATTTCCTCTGTAATTATCTGTTTCATTGCCCTATCCATAGAATTAACATTTTCAACCACTATATATAGTTTGTCTCCGTTGGTTTTGGATTGTTTTATTTCTTTTATTATCCTAATAAATTCATAGAATAATGAGGATTCGGAAGTGCCTGTGACACCTGTTCTATCCTTACCATTAATACTTGTTAAGTTGGTGCAAGGAAAACCTCCAATAATTAAATCTACATGCTTATAATCTGCTCCATTAACCCTTCTAACGTCTCCAATTTGATGAAAGGAAGTATCGGCAGAATAATGGAAATTTTGTAGTTGAATAGCATTCTTACAGATTTCAGAAGAGTAATAATTATCAATGTGAATATTAGCCATGTCAAGACTTAATTTAGCTGCGGATAAACCGTCAAAAAGACTTAATACATTAAGACCTTTTTTATTTAAAATTGTATTCATAGATATATGTTTATCTATAAATATTTTGTTGCACTGGAAAATATTATAAACCTAACATTATCTTATTTAATATATTTTTAGATAATCCGTGAACCCCAGCAATCAAGGGGGATTTAGATGATAAATTATTATGTATAAAATTTGATTTTTTAACTATTTCCGTTTAACCTTGATGTAAAATTTTAAGTCATGGATAAATACATCAACTACATCGAAGAATTCAATCAGTTCGAAGAGAATATTTCTGAATTAAAAAAACAATTAGAAATTCATCAAGCTGACTTCAATAAGAATCCAAATTGGCATTACCTCCATGATTTAGAAATGGTAAATAAACACCTTAAACTAATTATTGATATTATTTAATATATTTCTCAATCCTTTGTAAACAGGGAGGTTCAACCATCACTTTTGTTATTAGTGATAGTTATGTTCATTTGTAAGTAGTTGTTTATTAAGGTGATATTTAATTTAATAAAAAAAGGTCAAATTTTAACTATCAAAAACATTGTGTTTTGATTGTTTTTGTCATATTTCCCACTTATCCTCGTGTTATATTATTAATTTAATTAATGTACAATATGGCACTTAAGGGACAAAGAACAACAACAGGATATATATCATGGAATGATTTTACTAGCTTGGTATTAAAACTTCAACGTGACAAGGAACCCAAATTTTCTTTACTTATTGGTTTAGGTGGGTTTACTGGACTTAGAATTTCAGATATACTTTCATTACAATGGAATCAATTACTGAATAAAGATGTAATCGAATTAGACGAAAAGAAAACTGGTAAATACCGTAAGATTAAAATCAATCAAGACTTAAAATTATTAATACTAGCAAATCACAAAGCAATGGGTGAACCTAAGGGAGATACATTGGTATTCGTAAACAAATATGGTACCAAACAAATTAATGTACAATGGGTCAATGTAAAATTGAAAGAAATCTTTATTAAGTACAATATCAAAACAGATAATCCAAGCACACACACACTGCGTAAAACGTTCGGTAGAAAAGTTTGGGAACTAAATGATTATAGTGAAAAGAGTTTAGTGTTACTATCAGAACTATTCAATCACAGCAATGTCCAAATTACCAAAAGATATCTAGGTATCAAGGAACAGGAACTTTTGGATGTATATGATTCCTTGAGTATGTAGTAAAATAAGTTATAAATAAAATTGATAAAAACAACTCTTTACTAATTATTTTATTAATATACAAACTTTTATTAAATTATTTTAATTTAAAGTTGTAATCCCCTGATTTTCTAACTATATTTGTAGTAGAAATTAAAGTTGGGTTAAAACTTTTTAAAAAGCTCCAATTTAATTTATACCATAAAATCTCATGGAGATGTTTTCAAATGAAAACATTTTGTAGAAATAATCTTTATTAAAATTCCCACTCGGGAATTATACTTTCCAAATTAACATGTGGTATATCCACATAGGATTTTATGTTTATACATTAATCCACAAACTTATTAACGCATTTTTCGGATTATACTTATCTGATTTATGTACAATTATTAACCAAATTCTTCTTAAAAAAAGATATAGGAAGAATGATATAAAATTTTAAAATATGCCAAAAATTAAATTGAGTTTTGAGTTGTTACCAGAGCAATCAAGAGACCGTTACGAATGTAATAACTTTCTGGGATTTGAACGTATCGATATTATAGAGTTTAATTATGATAATGAGGGAAATGCGTTAGTGTATGAAGATAATGAATTAAGTTATTATTGTCCTGATACTTTAAGATTTATAATGTTCAGTGGTTGGTATAAAGAAATTATTAACTCAGAAAACACTTTACCATTTTAGGATAATACATACTCTGATATTATGACCTAACAAAAATGTACTACAATTCAATGTTAAATTAATGTTAAATCTCAAGAGAAGAACAAATTCTACACAGATGTGTAATTCATTATTAAAGAGGTGTTTAAAAATATATAAAATAAGATAAGTGATATATTAATTAATATATTATTTTTTGTTAAAACATTCAAAATTAGAGTTTTAATTGATGAAAAACCTATATATATTTGCTAAAAAAACGATGTAATTATGAGGTAGACAAGTATAAATTAAATGTAGATAGATGAACTATTAAAGCTTGAAATGATACATAGCTTTAAGAAATCCTAAAAGCCTCTTTTAGGGTCTTATAAGAGGTAAAATCAACGATATATATTAGCAATTAAATAGGCTACGAATCAGTGGTGTTGCTATTCTCATGTCTAAACTTTTGGGTGAAATAATTAATAAATTAATGTAATATAGAAATGGAAATAAAAAAAATAAAATGGTTTTTCAGTAGGATACTGAAAAATAAATTGGACAAAACTGTGCCTAATAAAAATATTTTAAATCGACCAAACTTTAATTCACTTATAGAGTGGTATAGTTTTTATCCAATTGACTATAAATGGGCTGTTGATAATGGAATTCTAGAAGACATCTGTGGTATTAAAGGCTGGGATTTTAATGACAAACTACATATTGATAATCAATTTTTTAACATATCAGAATGCACCAGAAATGATTATGTAATTGGTAATTCTAAAAGACATAAAAATGTTGTAATTAGAACAAAAGGAAAAGTTCATGATATTAAAAAAATTTTTGATAGATTAAACAAGGAACATTTCAATGGTTCAATTAAAGCAAAAATAACATACGGTAAATATGGTTGTAGAAATGTTAAAAGAAAAAGAAGTATAACTTTTGGAACGTATTCACCTTCCGAGTTATTAATTAGGATACATCCTGCTTTAGATTCTAAAGAAGTACCAGAATATTTCGTAGAGTATGTGATTCATCACGAAATTTTACATGAAGTTTATCCGCCATTTAGAGGTAGAAGTAATAAATGGCGGATACATCATAGAGCATTTAGGATAGCTGAATTTAAAATTCCATCCTATAAAAAAGCGATAGAATGGCAATTATTGAATTTAAATAGAGTTTTTTTTAAATAAGTAGTGAACCCTTTTAAATAACAATATAATACACCACATCCCATGTAAACAGGGGGAAAACATTCTTTAAGCTGGTAATTTTACATCAAATTGATTAACCTTGTCGTTTTGAATTAAAACACGGTTTATCTGTGGAGTAGATTTGTATAAAATTAGCTAATATCCAAACATTTATAATACAATTAAAAATTGGTTTTGAACCGATAATGGAAATATATTGTATTAAATGTTTGGATGCTTAAAGGTGTAAATTCAAATTTAACCTAAACTAATATGAAAAATAAATTAATGGATATCCAAGAAATATTAAATCTTCTAGGGTATGAAGATGAAAGGTCTGTAATTAATTGGTGCAAAAAAAATAAAGTACCAGTTATTAAAATGGGTAAGAAAAATTATGTTTTAAGTGATTTTATTGAAACATTTATTGAGAAAGAATTGAACTCATTTATAAATGGAAATTATGATAATTCTGAGGAAATTTTATCCTCAATTAAAAATGATGATAAAATTGAATTGACAAAATTATTGAAAGCACCCGTGAATAAAAATGTAGAGAAAAAGTATAAAGAGGAGAAAAAAAGAAGTACAAGTGCTTCAGATTTCTTAAAACATATAAAAGTTGCTTAAGTATGGAATTATTAAATATACCGTCAAAATACAATCGTTGTGGAATAAAGGTAAAGTGCCTTAAATGTAAATGGCAATTAGGTGATGGAAAATGTCATGAAAATAAAAACGAAACGATTAGTATAAATAAATGCTGTCATAAAGAAAAACATCATTTTAATCTTATAGTTTGCGTTCCCAATACTAAAAACAGTCGCAGAATGAAAATCATTAATACTAGAGATATATCTGAAGCTCTTATTGAAATGGAAAAATTCAAAAAAGAGTTGATTGAAACGAAATATCAAAAACCCATTCAAACTATTCAAAAAACCAAGAGAGATGAGTTGTTGGTTGAGTTATGTGCAGATTATCTTGATTTTCAAAATGGAGTTAACACTCCAAGTCATTTGGTAAGAAAACGTGATAAAGACCATATAAGCGATTGTAAACGTACATTAGGGCGTTTTTGTATAGCGCTTTCAAAAAAGGGATATAACCTAGAAATATTAGATGTTAAAAGTATTGGTGATAATGAAGTTGGTTACTTCCATGATTATTTGGTTGAGGAATTAGGTTTCCAAAAAGGTTCTTCATCATATAATAGACATTTTAGAGTTGGAAAAGCTTTTATTAATTGGTGTATCGAACAAAAGCAAATTACCATGTTTAATCCTTTTACCAAAGCAGAACTTAAAGTAGAACGTAAAAACCTAGAAGTAATCAGCAAAGAGGAGTTTCAAAAACTACTTGAAGTTACTACTGTAGAAAATGGTCATGACCCAAATCCAAAAGGTAAAAAACAAAATGCTTATTTTCCATGGTTAAAAACAGCGTTTAAGTTGGCAGTAGAAACTGGACTTCGTAATGATGAAATTATTCGTTTGAAATGGTCCGATTTGTCGACCATAGACAAAGAAAAGAAAGCATTTCAAATCAACGACTTCAAGGTAAACAGAAAACAATTTGGTAATGAGGAGGGTAAAAATAAAAAGATAATTCCACTAACTGCTGGACTTATGGATTTATTGAATGAATTAGGATTTGAAGAAAATGTTGGTAAGAATGTCCCTATATTAGATACTGATAACTACGGCAGCATATCAACCATAGAGAAAGCAATTTCAAGAGCATTTGGTCATTATATCAAGCAAGTAACCGATAAGCCTTTACAATTCAAAAACCTAAGAAAAACTTACATTAGCCATATAGTGATGGTGTTGGGTGATAAAGCAAAATTGTTTACTGGACACTCTGATGATGAGGTGTTGATGAAGCACTATATTTCAAAGGCTTGGACTGCTGGAGGATTGAGTGAATTTAGGGTGTTTTGATATTACATTGGTGTGCACTTATGGTGTGCGGAATTATCAATTTTTGTCACATTTTGTATTAAAATGTATACTAATGTATTGATTTGTAGCAATAATTATAGATTCAAAATCCTGTTCTTTCGGGAGTGCCGGTTCGATTCCGGCCTCGGGTACACAAGTAGACGCTTCCAGTTTACGAGTAAGCTTAAACCTCAGTTATCGCAAGATAGTTGAGGTTTTTCTTTTTGTGAATTCCGCTGTATTTGAAATGTAACCTAATTATTCTTTAAAAAACATGTTCAACTGATAATATCATTTCATTGAAATTATGACAATCCTAGAAATTTATCAATTACGTTTAGGGCAATATTCCAATTTTGAAGGAGTTGTTGTGATGATTTGTATATTAGGTTATCCTGTTGCAATCTTATTAATTATAAAATATTTTTTAATAAAATATTCGTTAACAAAATATTCTTTTTCAGAAGTCGAACCAAATATTCTGTTAAAAAGAACTTTTGCTTTTTTAGCAATAATGTCTTTAATAGTCATTCTATATGGGATAATATACAACAAATTGGACGGTTTATTTATTTGGAGTAACATATTTTTCATTTCATCCATTATTTATTTGTACGTCGTACATTTCAAAGAGCTATTATTGCAAGCTATTCATGTAAGAAATCGGAAAAAAGAATTATTTAGATACGATATAACTAAATTTGAAGGTGATAAAACTCATCAGTTGTTTAAGTATTTGATAAAAAATCAATCAGATAGTACAGAATCATGGACTTACGGACATGAGCCAACTATTATTGCTCACCTAAACAATTTTTCTAAAGAAGATAGCGACAAACTAAACGTTGAAATGTGGAATTGGGGAACTGAAAAACTATTTAATTTAGCAGACCCAATTATTGAAACTGATAATGTCTATATAGATTGTTATTTGATTTATTTTAAAATATTCTTACAGATTAATGATATTGACATTGAAGAATCTTTTATAAATAATATTTATTTAATTGAAAATATTCCTTTGGGTAATCAGACTATCGAATTTTACAATTCTATAAAAACAAAATTAGTCGCATTTAAAGGAAATGAAGAAAATAACAATTGGTATTTAAATATAATCGATAAAAAAATTAAAGAAGAAACCAATTTTTGCAGAAATAAATAATCATTGTTTAAACCTCAGTTATCGCAAGATAGTTGAGGTTTTTCTTTTTATATTCCTTGCATCACCTCCCCTTTTTCACTATCTTAATAATAAAAAAGATAAAATGACCAACCAAGAATTAGGCATCCTAGGTGAAAAATTAGCGCAAGATTTCTTAAAAAAGAAAGGATTTAAGCACCTTGATTTTAACTATCGTTTCGGAAAATTAGAAGTCGATATCATCTCTATAGAGGATAATCAACTCGTAGTAACAGAAGTAAAAACTCGTCAAACTGCTGAAATAGGAGAGCCTTGGAGAGCAGTCACTCGAGCAAAACAACGTCAAATCATCAAAGTGGCTGATGCGTATGTAAAATGGAAAAAGTTGAATGTAGATACACGCTTCGATATTGTCTCAATCGTCCATAATCAATACCGAACAGAAATAGAACATATTATAGATGCTTTTACTACGGTTTGATGAAAAAAATCACAAAAAATACACAAGAAAAATTGTATTTTTACGTTGATATATCACTGCATGAAAAAAACAACGTCACTAGCCTCTCTTATACTCGTCACTTTGACCTTTATTTTGGTGTCCTCTTGTTCAACGGAAAATAATGCATACATCAACCGAAAATACCATGGAATTACAGCAAAGTACAATGGGTATTTCAATGCAAACGAACTTATAAAAAATTCACTCGAATCGTATCGGACAAATTCGAAAGAAGATTATTACGAAATCCTTCCTGTCGAACAATTTCCAAAAGAAAAAGAATTTCAAGCCCTACTCCCTGCTATCGATACAGCAATAGCAAAATGCTCTAAAGTAATTCGCAACCACTGTATGCCAAGTATGGAGTTTGGTGGTGGTAAAAAGGTCGAGCATAATCCTTGGATCGATGAAAATTGGAATACCATTGGCAAGGCTTTTTTCTTAAAACACGATCACGAAATATCTCAGCGAAATTTTGAATACGTGCAACGCCTTTTTGCAGACGATCCTTCATACTACATCGCTTCTATGTGGATAATCAAATCCTTAATCGCAACAGATAAAATAAAGGAAGCGAAAGAAAAATTACTGGAATTAGATTTATTAGTCGAAAAACAAAAAAAGGAAAAAGAGGCAAACAAAACCAATTTCATTGGCAAAATCACTAAAGTATTTGCAAAAAAAGAAAAAAATGCACCCAAACTATTACCTGACTTCTCCAAACGTTTAGAGGTAGAATTAGCCTTACTTAAAGGGCAACTATACATTCAAACCGAAGAATATTCCTTAGCAATTGAGAACCTGGAAAAGGGGATTAAAAAATCTAAAAGAAAAGCAGAGAAAACACGTGTACACTTTATTTTAGGGCAACTTTATGGTAGAATAAAAAACAATGAATTAGCAAAAACACATTTCTCAAAAGTTGTATCATCGCCACAAGCACCTTTTGAAATGCAATTCAATGCACGAATCAATCGTGCTTACCTTGGAAAAGACGAAAAGGTAAAGAAAGAATTACAAAAAATGGTGAAGGATGAGAAAAATACCGAATTTCGAGATCAACTTTATTATGCCTTGGCCAAATTATTAATTCAAGAAAATAACAAAACAGAAGCAATTATACTTTTGCATAAATCGACATACTATTCTACGGTAAATAAAAGACAACAAGCTTTGAGTTACGAAGAACTTGGAAATCTAAGTTACCAAGTAAAAGATTACATCAAATGTCAGAAATACTATGATAGTTGTGCAAACGTGATGCCAGAAAATTATCCAAAAGGAGACGAGATACGCAAAAAAGCATCCAAACTTAAAAATTTAGTTATCGCTGTGGAAACCGTAGCGAGAGAAGATAGCTTGTTGCGTTTGGCACAAATGGATGATAAAACTCGAACTACCTATATCGAAAAAGTCATTAAAAACATCAAAGCAAATGCAGATAAAAAACAACGAGAAGAAGCTGCTCGTTTACGCGACATACAAGCAAAACAATTAGCCGCAGAACAAAACGACCCTTCTGGAAATAAATGGTATTGGAACAATGTGAAATCCAAAGCAGATGGTGTAAGTGAATTTAAGAAAAATTGGGGGACTCGTGAAAATGAAGATGATTGGAGACGTAGTGATAAAATTGTTTTAAATACAGCAAATGCAGATAGTAGCAAAGCGAAAAATCCCGTCTCTAGTTCTACAAATAATGACAAATCAACAGATACTTTAAGTGTCGCAATTTTAAATGCAAAGATTCCTCTAACAAAAAGCCTACAAGATTCCTCAATGCAACGTTTAATGGCTGCTCAATACGAAGCGGGTCTAATCTACAAAGAATTATTAGGGGAAATAAAAATGGCAACCGATCGCTTTACAGATGTAATTAATCGTAAATATACCAGCGATTACAAGTTACTTTCTGCCTACCAATTATACAAAATGTATGAAGGGAAAGACAATGCAAAAGCACAAGCACAAAAATCGTATATTCTTCAAAATTATCCGAATTCAGACTATGCTAATTACTTAAAAGATCCTAACTTCTTTACTAAGAAAAAAGAAGAGGAGCGTAAAGCAGAAAAAGTCTATGTCAAAGTCTTAGAACAATACAGAGCAACTAAGTATGAAGATGTTATTACTGCATGTAAACTGGTAATTCAAAATGAACCATCCAATGCTTATTTATCCAAATACATGTTGTTAAATGCCATGGCCCAAGCGTCAAACAATTCAGATAAGCAAGCTATTGAACCATTATTGTTAGATATTACGAAACAATTTCCTAGCTCTCCAGAAGCAAAGAAAGCAAATGAACTTCTTGACATACTAAAGAAAGGGGTTTCTGTAAATAAAGCTACGAATTTCAATATGGAATCCATCTATAAATTTGTAGAAGGACAACCACTATGGGTCATTGTATTTCTTGCTCCAAACAGTGATTCAAACGCTGCAAAAAACAAAATCTCTTTATTTAATGACGAAGAATATACTGGTAAAGAGATTACAGTTTCTTCTAAAATGTTCGACGAAAATCAAAGTATCGTTGTTCTAAAAGCATTCACACAAACGGATGCGGAAGAATATGTCGATAACTTTAAATCAAATAAAACAAACCTCGAAGAATATGCGAACTTACCGATTTACTTAATTTCGCAAGAAAATATGAAGGTGTTATTTGAAACACACAAACTCGAAGAATACAAAACGTTTTATACTGAATATTTCAAGTAATGGAAAAAATCTGGTACGGTAAACACTTTCAATTAGGAGTGTTAGGAGGAGGTCAACTAGGAAGAATGTTGATTCAAGAAACAATCAACTACGATGTACAAGTACATTGCTTGGATCCAGATGTAGACGCACCTTGTAAAGATGTAGCACATAGCTTAACAGTTGGTTCATTAAATGATTTTGATACAGTTTACCAATTCGGACAAAACAAGGATGTAATTACGGTAGAGATTGAAAATGTTTCTATCGAAGCATTAGAAAAATTAGAAACGGAAGGTAAAAAAGTCTTCCCTCAACCTGCAGTATTAAAAATCATTCGCGACAAAGGATTACAAAAACAATTTTACGCAGATAACAACATCCCTACTCCTGCTTTCTATTTGGTAAATAACAAAGAAGAAATCGCGAACTACATTTCAGAATTCCCATTTATGCAAAAAATGCGTACTGGTGGATATGATGGAAAAGGAGTAACGCCATTACGTAATGAAAAAGACTTGGAAACTGCATTTGAAGTACCAAGTATCTTAGAAAAATTTGTCGATTTTGAAAAGGAATTATCTGTTATCGTTGCGCGTAATGAAAACGGTGAGACAAAAGTGTATCCGACGGTAGAATGTGAATTCAGTCCAGAAGCTAATCTTGTAGAATTTTTATTTTCGCCTGCAGATGTGTCTCAAAAAATTGAAAAAGCAGCCGAGGAATTGGCAATCAGTATCATCGATAAACTTGGAATGGTTGGAATTTTAGCAGTTGAATTATTCCTTACAAAAGATGGTCAATTATTAGTAAACGAAATCGCACCACGCCCACATAATAGTGGTCACCACACGATTGAATGTAACGTAACTTCCCAGTTTGAACAACACATGCGTAGCGTGCTTAACCTTCCACTTGGAGATACTCGTATCATCCAACCAGGTGTAATGATAAACCTATTAGGGGAAAAAGGATACCAAGGAAGTGTAATCTATCAAGGATTAGAAAACGCTATCGCTATACCAGGTGTGAAACCACACATCTACGGAAAAGCTGAAACAAAGTCTTTCCGCAAAATGGGACACATCACCATCGTTGCACCAACCTTAGAAGAAGCAAAAACGAATGGAAGAAAGGTAAAAGAGTTGGTGAAGGTTATAGCTTAATTTGAAAACAATTTTATCTAAGTTGATATTCCTATTTTTCTATCTAAAACTTTCAAAATAAATTATGAAAATAACTTCATATTTTATTTTGCTAATTAATGTTATTTCTTGTAGTCCTAACCAACAGAAATTTAACAGTAACCAATGGAAACATATTGATGGTTCTTACAATCAAAGAGATTTAATGTATAACGATTTAATCAAAAATGTATTACACAAAGGAATGAAATACAAGGAGATGGAAAATTTATTAGGCAAGCCGAATGAAAATAAATTCAATCAAAAAATTTCTTATGAATTGTATTTTGATTTCAATAATGAAGAGACAAGAGAGTTACAAATTAGATTTTCTAAAGATTCATCTATAATTAACTATAAAAGACAAATTAGATTTTCTTAAACTCCAAATATTTACTACCAAAGGTAGTAATCTCTGCGACCTCAAAATCCAGTCAAACACTTCAACTATCTCCTAACCCTCTGCGAAAATCTTTGTGTTACTTTGTGTCATTGCGACCTCCGTGTTACAATTTCACCATCTCTTCCGCCAATCTCCTCGCCTCTTCATCTACCTTCACAAAATCTTCATATTCTGGCTCTTTCACAAACGTAGCTTGATCCATCACACTTCCATTAATTCGAGCGATATCTAAAAATCCTATTTGACCTTTCAAAAACGCTTGAACCGTAACTTCATTTGCAGCATTTAACGCACAAGCTGCCGTCCCTTCTCGATCCATCGCAACAAACGCTAAATTCAAATTTTGAAATGTTTCACGATCGGGTTGCTCAAAAGTCAGCTGCGGATAATCCATGAAATTAAAACGCGGAAAATCCGTTTTCAATCGTGCTGGATAGGTAAAAGCATATTGTATAGGTAATTTCATGTCTGGCAATCCCATCTGCGCTTTCATGCTTCCATCTTCGAATTGTACTAAAGAATGTACAATCGACTGTGGATGTACAATCACATCAATTTGGTCTGGACGCAAATCAAACAACCATTTTGCTTCAATGACTTCCAATCCTTTGTTCATGAGTGTCGCAGAATCAATGGTAATTTTTGCTCCCATCGTCCAATTTGGATGTTTCAATGCTTGCGCAGGAGTAACTGTCTCCAATTGTTCGCGTTTCCACCCTCTAAAAGGACCTCCAGAAGCCGTTAAATAGATTTTCTCGATTGGATTGATGTTTTCCCCGGTCAAGCACTGAAAGATTGCTGAGTGTTCAGAATCGACAGGATAAATAGTAACGTTATGTTCAAGTGCTAATTTAGTAATCAATGAACCAGCAACGACCAAGGTTTCTTTGTTCGCTAAGGCAATCGTTTTCTTTGCTTTAATAGCTTCTATCGTAGGTTTTAATCCAGCATAACCAACCAAGGCAGTCAACAC
>CANGOF010000024.1 GCA_947455515.1 Flavobacteriia bacterium | reverse complement strand
TTTTGTAAGCGAACAAGTCATGGAAGCGATGGGTTCTGTATTGACAAATAAATATGCGGAAGGACTTCCAGGAAAAAGATATTACGGTGGTTGTGAAGTAGTGGATAAAGTAGAGCAATTAGCAATTGACCGTTTGTGTGAATTGTTTGGAGCAACATGGGCGAATGTGCAACCACACTCAGGGGCGCAAGCAAATGCAGCAGTGTTTTTAGCATGTTTGAATCCTGGTGATAAAATTTTAGGCTTTGACTTATCGCATGGTGGTCACTTGACACATGGTTCGCCAGTTAACTTCTCTGGTAAATTATACAAACCATTTTTCTATGGTGTGAAAAAAGAAACAGGGTATGTTGACTACGAAATGTTGGAAGAAGTTGCGCGTCGCGAGAAACCAAAAATGATTATTTGTGGCGCTTCTGCCTATTCAAGAGATTGGGATTACGCACGTATTCGCAAAGTAGCAGATGAAGTTGGGGCTATTATTTTAGCAGATATTTCACACCCAGCAGGATTGATTGCTACAGGATTATTAAGCGATCCATTGGCTTTTTGTCACATCGTAACAACAACAACGCACAAAACATTGCGTGGACCACGTGGAGGAGTAATTATGATGCGTGAAAACATCGAAAATCCATGGGGTATCAAGTGGAACAATGGAAACTTAAAAACATTAGGAGCATTGTTAGATGCAGCAGTTTTCCCAGGAATTCAAGGTGGACCACTAGAGCACGTAATTGCAGCAAAAGCAGTAGCGTTTGGAGAAGCTTTGACACCAGAGTACAAAAAATACATGCAGCAAGTACAAAAAAATGCGGCTGTGATGGCAGAAGAATTGGTGAAATTAGGATATAACATTGTTTCAGAAGGAACAGACAACCACAGTATGTTGATCGATTTACGTTCGAAAGGTGTAAACGGAAAAGATGCTGAAATCAACTTGGTAAAAGCAGATATTACGGTAAATAAAAACATGGTTCCGTTTGATACCGAATCTCCTTTTGTAACTTCTGGAATTCGTGTTGGTACACCAGCTATTACTTCCCGTGGATTGAAAGAAGCGGAAATGAAAGAAATCGTGAAATTATTGGATGAGGTACTGACAAATATCGGTAACGAAGAAGTGTTAGCGAATGTAAGAACAAAAGTAAACGCGATGATGAAAGATTATCCGTTGTTTGTGATTTGTCCAGAGTAAAACTAATCCCGTCACATTGAGCGGAGTTTATAACCCCGTCACATTGAGCGGAGTCGAAATGAGGGGTGAAAAATAAAAATTAAAAGACCGATGATGAGAATTTATCGGTCTTTTTTATGTTGAATTCAAAAAACATAGAATGATCCAATACCTAAAAGCTGATTCTTCCTTTTACGATGATAACGCCTTGTTTTGTCAGAAATTGGAAGCTCATTTAGCGACATTAGATTTTACTGTAGAAGGTTTTTGTTCGAGTTATGGGTATGAGTTGACCTTTACGAGTTCAATTCCTGAAGAAAAAGTGATTGTTCTCAAAATTACACATACAAGTAAATCGGGAGGTCCAATTTACCATGAGATTTCGTATGAAAAAACATTACTCTCAGAATATCCATGGATCAGAGCAGGTTCGTCTGCATTTTTTTCCCTTTTTACCTTGCGACGATTTAAGCAACAATTACCAAGGCGGGCTTACTTTTTTTCGCGGTCGCGCGTGGATGATATTACTGTCAAAGCAATCTCAACTTTTTTAAGCAAGTATCCAAAAGCGCAATTTATTATACGAGATCAAAAATTCCGAGTTATCATCGACGAAGCCATTGAAAATCCAATTGATATCGTGTTAAGTTTGAGGAAAGATTTTTTGTAATTTAATAATTTGTTTTGAAGAAAATGTTGAATGAAATCTTGCATTTAGATTCGGAAAAGTGTTAGAGGGTGAGTCGATGTTAAAAGTCGAACAACTCTTAATTGACGACCTACATTTTGATGCTAATTTTCATGGTGTAAATTGGGATTCATATCCCAATCATTTAATATTGAGTAATTCAGGGGATTGTGAGGAGAGTAAATTAAATATCAATCAATATATAAATGACAATAATTCTATTGATTGCTATGTTATGTGGGATCGTGGAGATTTACCTATTATTACCATTAATTTAGCGATTCTTATTGAAAATCTTGAAATGATAACACGAATTGCTTTTGATACTTGGATTGTAGGAGTTGATTTTGATATACTAATTGAATTTCATCATTCTGGAGTGAATCGGTTTACTTACATCAAACTATAAAATCCATATAATTTGATCTGTCAATAACCTCAAACGAAGCATCTGGATAACCTTTCAACCAAGCTTGGGGAATTTTTGCTTTTCCTTGTATCGCCCATTTGAATTCGTAGGCTTTCAAAGCTCCGTCTTTTTCCTCGATCCAGTCAATTTCTTGTCGACTGTGTGTTCTCCAAAAATAATGACTTCCATAATCCATGGCGTACGCTTGTTTTTTTAAACGTTCATAGATGAGGTAGTTTTCCCAAAGTTGACCTTGGTCTTCGCGTAATTCTAAACTGTTAAAGTTTGAAATTAAAGCATTACGTATGCCGTTGTCGTAGAAATACCATTTGGCTTTTTTGGTGATTTCGTTGTCTAAATTGCGACTCAACCCACCAACACGGTGAATGATGAAAACTTTGGACAAAAGGTCTAGGTATTTATCTACCGTATTTTTACTGATGCCTAATTCGTTTCCAATGCTTTCTACAGATAATTCACTTCCAATGCGGTAGGCAATGATGCGCAATAGCGAAACGATTTTTTCACGTTTTTGGATTCCTTCATACGCTAATACATCTTTCAGTAAATAGGAATTCACTTGTTCTTTTAAATACTGAATTTTTTCATTATTTGTTGGTAAGAACTCTAATTCGGGGTAGGTTCCAAAGACCAAACGATTTGAAAGTTGTTGTGTTGTTTGCAAGTAATTTTCGTGCTTAGACAATTCACCTTGCGATAAAGGGTATAAATGAAAAGTCATTTTTCGACCTACCAATGGTTCTCCGATTGATTCGTTCAAATCCAAGGCTGAGGAACCAGTAGCAATTATTTTGATTCCTTCAATGGTGTCAACCATCAATTTAAGTTTAGAACCTATGTTTGGTATTTCTTGCGCTTCATCAATCACTAAAAAACGTACGTTTCCTAATAATCGTTCGTAATTTGCTTTGCTTTGTGTCGCGAGTAATGCATGTGTATCTTGATCGTCCCCATTCAAAAATAGGGTAGGTTCATTCACCATTTCTATGATTCGTTGAATGAGTTTTGTCTTGCCAACCCTTCTTGCACCAAGTAACACAACTGCTTTGTTTGGTTTTAAGTAGCTGATAATCTGTTTTTCTACTGTTCGTTGTATGTATTCCATAACCTAAATTATACCTCAAATATACCATCTATTTTTTGATTTTTTCGACTAAAATGACGGAAATAATATAAATTCCGTCAATCAACTGACGGAAATGATATAAATTCCGTCAATCAACTGACGGAAATGATATAAAATAAGTCCTGTTGTTTTATGATTTCGTTTTTTATTTAAAAATAAGTTGGATTGTATCAAATTAATATCGTAATATTGCAATATAGATTTAAAACGATATGGGAATTACAAAATCAGAACATTTTACGGATCACCAAAATGAATTAGCAAATTTGTTAAAGGCATTGGGTCATCCAGCACGTGTTGCAATTGTGGAGTATTTGATTCAACACAAACAATGTATATGCGGAGATATCGTGAATGAGTTACCCTTATCGCAAGCAACCATCTCTCAGCATTTGCGTGAATTGAAACAAGTGGGGGTTATTCAAGGAAATATCGAAGGGAATTCGATTTGCTACTGTCTAAATCCACTTGTGTTTAAACAAATCACAAAATTCATGGGGATTGTCATAGAATCTGTAACGAAAAATAAATGTTGTTAATCGAGACATGAGTAGTCAGACCTGAGACATTAGACTTTATTTAGTTTTTTGTCTGAGGTCTAACTTCTAAGGTCTAAAATCTAAAAAAAAATGAAATTATCAGAAGTTAAAAAAAGTCTAGAAAACGTACAAGAAGTTCGTTTCGTATTGCCAAACGGAACATTTGTTCCTGTTCATTTCCACGTAACAGAAGTGGGAGTAATCACAAAAAACTTCATTGATTGTGGAGGTACAGTTCGTGAAGAAAAAGTGGTGAATTTTCAATTGTGGGAGGCAAATGATTTTGACCATCGCTTGGCACCTCAAAAATTGAAAAATATCATCGAATTGTCTGAGAAAGTGTTGAACCTACAAGATGCAGAAGTTGAAGTGGAATACCAACAAGAAACCATCGGAAAATTCAATTTAGGTTTTGATGGCGTAAATTTCTTGTTAGAAGCAACACAAACAAATTGTTTAGCACAAGATAAATGTGGAATTCCAGCAGAGAAACTAAAAGTAAATTTAGCGGAAATCAATAAGCCTGCAACTACGTGTACTCCTGGAGGTGGATGTTGTTAATTGAGATGTTAGACATCAGACCTAAGATATAAGACTTGATTTAGTTTTTTGTCTGAGGTCTGAAGTCTAAAGTCTAAAGTCTTAAAAATATGAATACAAAAATTAAACATCTTTGCGACCAACTTTCACAACAATTTGAAAGTATCTCGCTCGAACGAAAAGTCTTGTTAGAGAAAATAGCTGCATTTATTCAACAAAAAAAAGACGCACATTTACCGATACAATTAATCTATGTTTGTACACACAATTCGCGTCGTAGTCACTTTGGACAAATTTGGGCAGCTGTTGCATCGGATTATTATGGTGTAGACCATGTAACAACTTTTTCAGGAGGTACGGAAGCAACTGCTTTTAATCCCAATGCGATTCATGCCTTGCGAGATTTAGGTTTTGAGATTACTAAAATGGATACGACTGACAATTCGAGGTATGACGTAGGATTTGGAGGACCAAAATCAAGTATATGTTTTTCCAAGGTGTATGATGATGCGAGTAATCCAACTTCTAATTTCGCAGCGATCATGACCTGTGGAGATGCAGAGGAAAATTGTCCATTTATTCCTGGAGTTGAGCTACGTATTGGAACTACCTACGATGACCCAAAGATGTTTGACGGGACGGGTCTTCAGGATGAAAAATACAAAGAACGAGCACTTCAAATTGGGTTGGAAACAATGTATGTGTTTTCACAAATAAAATAAAAAATAAGATGGTAGATGTATATGATATTCTCGTAGTTGGAGGTGGTCAAAGTGGGTTAACGTGCGGGTATTATTTACGTAAATTAGATTTTTCATATATAATCCTAGATAAACAATCGGAAGGTGGAGGAGCTTGGAATTATGCCTGGGATAGTCTTACGCTTTTTTCACCCGCGGAACATAGTTCTTTAGCTGGTTGGTTGATGCCGAAATCTGATAATTTATTTCCATCAAAAGATGAAGTTATTGCTTATTTAAATAATTATGAAAAGCATTATAATCTACCAATCCAGAGAAACACAGAGGTATTATCCATTACAAAAGAAGGTGATGTATTTCACGTAAAAACTTCAAAAGGAGTTATCAAATCAAAAGTAATTATAAATGCATCAGGTACTTGGGGAAATCCTTTTATTCCAAATGTAATAGGGTTAATTGATTTCAAAGGAGAGCAAATTCACTCTGCAAACTATAAAAATTCGTTGCCTTATAGCGGTAAAAAGGTGTTAGTAGTTGGGGAAGGAAATTCTGGAGCACAAATATTAGCGGAAGTTTCAAAAGTTGCAACTGTAAAGTGGGCAACCAAAAATCCTCCTTGCTTTTTACCGGATGATGTAGATGGTTATTATCTTTTTAATCTTGCGACTGCTAAATACCATGCTGAGAAAAAAGGGGAAGTCTTTCAATCTGAAAATTATAGTTTGGGAAATATAGTAATGGTACCTTCAGTTAAAGAGGCAAGAGAAAGAGCTGTTTTTAATTCTGAAGGAATGTTTAATAAATTGGATGCTCAAGGGGTAGTTTGGCCAAATGGAATTGCGGAAAATTTTGATGTAATTATTTGGTGTACAGGATTTGGTTATGCAACTGATTATTTAAGTGATTTAGTACCAATGGATAATCGTGGTAAAGCGTCAACGAATGAAAGCAAGTCGTTAGATAATGAAGGGCTTTGGTTTGTTGGATATGGAAATTGGACCGGTTATGCTTCTGCTACTTTAATTGGAATTAATAGAAATGTTAAACAAACAATCGCGCAAGTACAAGATTATCTAAACAATTTCAAAAATAGTTAACAATTGAATTTATCTTCAATTCTAGTCAGAATGTGCTATAAGTAATAAATTAAAATACAATACATGTCAAGAAATAATTTTGCTCCTTCACATGAAAGAAAACGCTTAGGATTTTTAGATCGATTTTTGACGATTTGGATTTTTGCGGCAATGTTAATCGGTGTTGGTTTAGGGTATTTTACACCAATTGCAAGTTCGTTGGATAGTTTATCGAATGGAACAACGAATGTCCCTTTAGCGATTGGTTTAATATTAATGATGTATCCTCCTCTTGCTAAAGTGAAGTATGAGGAAATTCCGCGAATTTTTAAAAACTTTAAACTAATTGGGATGTCGCTTTTTGTGACATGGATTATTGCCCCAATGTTTATGTTTTTGTTGGCCTATCTTTTCATGAAATACTCACCAGCATATTTTACAGGTTTAATTTTAATTGGAATAGCTCCTTGTATCGCGATGGTCATTGTTTGGAATGAATTAGCCGAAGGAAATAGAGAATACATTGCTGGTTTAGTAGGGATAAATAGCATTCTTCAGGTGTTGTTCTATTCTAGTTTTGCCTATTTTTATTTGACTAAAATGCCAGAATTAATTGGGATGAAAGGTTTAGGAATCTCGATTACCATCGGTCAAATTGCGGAAAGTGTTTTTATTTATTTGGGTATTCCTTTCATAGCTGGGATTGTCAGTCGTTATGTATTGATAAAAATCAAAGGGGAAGAATGGTTTACTAAAAAGTACTTACCTGTTGTATCCCCGATTACGTTGTTTGCTTTATTATTTACCATCATTATCATGTTTAGTTTGAAAGGTGAAATGATGGTTAAAATTCCGTTTGATGTCGTAAAAATTGCTGTTCCGCTTGTAATTTATTTTGCTGTCATGTTTGTAATAACTTTTTTCCTAGCGAAACGATTAGGGGCAGATTATGGTACAACAATAGCATTGGCATTTACTGCTACTGGAAATAACTTTGAACTGGCAATTGCAGTTGCAATAGGTGTTTTTGGAATAAATAGCGGGGAAGCATTTGCAGGAGTTGTCGGACCACTAGTCGAGGTACCAGCGTTGATCGGCTTGGTTAAATTGGCTTTTTGGTTTAGGAAGAGGTATTATAAAATAAACTAATTGTAAAGTAATCTTGTGCGTATGAAGTGTGTTAAGAAATATATTTTATTTATTTGTTTATGTTGGTCAAATTTAATATTTAGTCAATCCATGGGTGGTATATTTCCTACGATTGATCACTCAGGAACTATAAATCAGAAGTTTGATTATGGGTTATATTATTTTGCAGCAATACCCATGTTTAACTTGAAGAATCCAAGTATATCAAAAGATTCCTATTTTAATTTGTTGTATTTAGAACAATCCTTGACGTATAAAAAAACCGAGAATCTTTCATTTACGGGAAGTTATTTGTACCAACGTGCAAATGTAACTACCTCTAATTATGTAAAAGAAAATCGAATTTACCTTCAAGCGAAATACAAACATAAAGTTGCTGGAAGTACGATTTCACACAGAATTCGTTTCGATGGACGTTTTATACAAAATAGAGTTACGCATACCTTCCCTTTTACACATCGTTTGCGTTACCAAATAGGAGTTGAAAAATACTTATCAGATAAAGCCTATGTTTCAGGATATCAAGAGTTGTTTTTGAACACCACTAAAAATGCAACGCATATCTATAATGAAAACTGGGCATATCTAGGATATGGAAGGAAATTAAACGAACAAAATAAAATTGAATTAGGTGTATTGTACGTAACATGGAACATTGGAAACAAAGCATGGTTCAATCAATATTACCTTCAATTTAGTTGGGTAAATCACATAAACTTTTCAAAATAACATGAAAACAATTTTCTCCAAACAAAATCAATCGAAATACCTAGCAGAACTCATTGGAACATTCGTTTTAGTATTCTGTGGTACAGGTGCTATTATTTTTAATCAACTTTCAGGTGGAGAAGCAATTGGACATTTGGGTATTTCAATCGTTACAGGATTGACGGTTGCTGCAATGATCTATACCGTAGGAGATATTTCTGGTGCGCATTTAAATCCAATGGTAACCATCGCTTTTTATCTAGCAAAAGAATTTCCGTTAAAACAAATTTTACCTTTCGTTATAGCGCAAGCACTAGGAGCTTTGTTAGCAAGTTTTTCCTTAAAAATTATGTTTCCAACTGCAGGTACTTTAGGAGAAACCATGCCAAGTGTTTCGGATAATAGTGCGTTTGTATTGGAAGTCATTTTAGCATTTATCTTGGTGTTTGTCATACTACATGTAGCGAAAGTTAGCAAGGAACAAGGAATGTTTGCTGGTATTGCTATTGGTTCAACGGTGCTATTGGAAGTACTTTTTGCAGGACCCATTTGTGGAGCTTCTATGAATCCTATTCGTTCAATTGTTCCAGCGTTGATTTCGGGTAAATTAGAACATCAATGGATCTATTTGACAGCTCCATTTACTGGTGCAGTAATTGCTGTTTTTAGTTGGAAAGTCTTAAAACGAAATTAAATTTTCGTTAAAATTAATAGTAATATAACCTAAATTGATAGTAATACTATTATATTTGTAGGTAAAACTACGAATATGCAAAAAGCGGTATTACAAATTCAAGTCCAGGACACCTTATTTGTGAAAGATCCAACAAGTTCTACGATTGGAAAATCAATCTTGGAACATGGGCTTATCTTATTATCGGAGATAGGTTTAGAGGAATTCACCTTCAAAAAATTAGCACGAAAAATTTCATCCACTGAGAGTACGATTTACAGATACTTTGAGAACAAACACCAATTTCTCTCCTATTTATTCAATTACTATTGGGCATGGATGGATGTAAATATTGCATTCGCAACAACGAACATTGATGATTCAGAAGAACGGTTACGACGTATTATGCGCGTAATTACACAAAAAGTGGACAATGATTTACGTACTCCATTTATAGATGAGGCCTTACTGCAGGAAGTAATATCCCTCGAATCTTCCAAAACATTTCTCTCTAAAAAAGTAGATGAGGAAAACAAAGCTGGCTACTTTTTACAATACAAAAAAGTAATTGACCGTATTGTTTCAGTAATGTTAGAGTTAAACCCAGACTACTCCTACCCTAACGCATTAGTCACAACTATTTTAGAAAGTTCATTTCATCAACGCTATTTCAGTAACCATTTACCAAAATTATCCAACTCTATGGATAATCCAAATCGGCTTGAAAACTTTCTACTTGACCTTTGCCTAAATACGCTATATCATCATGGAAAATAAACCAACATTAAGTCCTTTTCAACGTTTATTACGTTTACTAAATGTAGATAGAAAAGATATTACACACATCTACTTCTATTCTTTTTTTATCGGGATAACAAATTTGAGCTTACCCTTAGGGATACAGGCGATAATCAATATGATACAATTGGGTAGTATTTCTGCTTCTTGGGTTGTACTTATCGCATTAGTCGTAATAGGGATACTATTCTCAGGATTGCTGCAATACATACAATTACGAATAACAGAAACCTTGCAACAAAAAATATTTGTACGTTCTTCCTTTGAATTTGCATACCGTATACCTCGGTTTGAAACGCACTTAATGGCTGATACCTATACACCGGAATTGATGAATCGATTTTTTGACACTATCACTTTACAGAAAGGTATTCCGAAATTATTAATCGATTTTTCTGCGTCTATCCTCCAACTTTTATTTGGATTAATTTTGCTTTCTTTTTATCACTCGTTCTTTATTATTTTTAGTTTATTTCTACTTACAGCGTTAATTATTGCACTTTATATCACTGGGAAAAGAGCAGTAAAAACAGCTATACTCGAATCAAAATACAAATACAAAGTAGCTTTTTGGTTAGAAGAATTAGCAAGAACGATGCAAACATTTAAATTAATTGGTCAGAGTGATCTTCCTCTACATCGAACCAATGATTATGTGGAAGGGTATCTAAAAAGTCGCGAAAGTCACTTTAAAATCTTAATGCGTCAGTTCATTCAACTAACCAGCTTCAAAATCATTATAGCATTATTTATGCTTGTAATTGGTGGTGTATTGGTAATTAATAACCAAATGAATATTGGTCAGTTTGTTGCTTCTGAAATCATTATCTTATTGGTGATTAATTCCGTTGAAAAAATAATTAGCGGACTGGAAGTATTATACGATGTTTTAGCAGCATTAGATAAAATCGGACACGTAATGGATATGCCTATCGAAGAAATCACCAAAACAAATACGCACAAACTTCCTAAACAACCATTATCCATTGAAATCGCTAAAATGGATTATGCTTACACTCGAAATGCAAAATTTGGATTTTCTGACTTTTCATTAAAAATTGAAGCTGGACAACATACCGCATTAGTCGGCTCGGATGGTTCAGGGAAGTCTACTTTATTAAATTTATTAGGAATGGCTTATCCACTGGATGGAGGAAGTATTAGCTTCAATAACATACCTGCATCCAACATTGATATGGAACACTTACGCACAATCATTAGTGATTACGTATCGGATCAGGAATTATTCTCTGGAACTATTGAAGAAAATATTGTGATGGGTAGAAATGGCATTGTATTACAAGATATTCTTTGGGCATGTGAACAAACCGATTTACTGGATGATATTAAAGCTTTACCAGATGGATTTTCAACCATTATTCTTCCAGATGGAAGAGGTTTCTCAAAGAGTGTTACCGAAAAAATTATTCTTGCAAGATGTATCGTTCATAAACCTAATTTATTATTAATCGACGACCACCAAAATCTCAGTGCAAACTTATCTAAATCAGAAGACTCATTAAAAAACCTTCTCTTTTCTGAAACAGCTTCGTGGACAATTGTAGCAGCAACTAATAATAAAAACTGGCTACCTCTTTTCAAACAAATCATCGTTTTAGAGAAAGGTAAAATCAAATTTCAAGGGAATTATGATGCATTTGTTCAATATGGTAAATTCTAAAAAATTATGTTAAATCTATCTGAAAATAATATCCATAAACGATTTACTTACGACAAATTTTCCGCGTTTAAAAAGGTATCCTTTTTACAGTGGGAAGGATGGTTTCGAAAAGTATTATTCATTTTCTTTTTGATCGTAGTGTTATTTCTATTTACACCTTGGACACAAAACATCAACTCGAATGGATACTTAACGACGTTGTATCCAGACCAACGACCACAATCTGTTCATACCATCATTGCGGGTCGTTTAGAAAAATGGTACGTAAAAGAAGGAGATTTTGTAAATAAAGGTGACACCTTGGTATACATTAGCGAAGTGAAAAGTGATTATTTTGATCCTAACTTGGTGGATCGAACTTCGGAACAAGTTACATTCAAAAAAAATAAAATTGTTTCATATACCAACAAAGTATCAGCCTTACAACGACAAAAAGAAGCCTTTGCTTCTATTTTAGAACTAAAACTCCAACAAACGAAAAATAAATACCGTCAATCGAAACTGAAAGTAAAAGCCGATAGTATCGATTACCTCACGATGGAAGCGCAACTAAAAATCGCGCAAAGGCAATTCAAACGTACCGAAGATTTGTTTGAGAAAGGATTAAAGGCAATGAAGGATGTCGAGATAGCAAATGTTAAGCTGCAAGAATCCATAGGTAAAACGATTGCACTTGAAAATAAATTATTCATTTCAAAAAACGAGCTGATGAATGCGAAAATTGAAATCGCAAACATCAAAAATGAATACCTTGAAAAAGCATCGAAAGTGGAATCGGATATGTCCTCCGCCCTATCGGATCAACACGAAGCATCTGCTGTAAAAAGTAAATTAGAAAATCAATTATCAAATTACAAGATTCGTAAAGGTTACTACTTTATCACTGCACCTAATACGGGTTATGTTACTAAATTAATCCGTTCTGGAATCGGGGAAATCATCAAAGAAGGGGAAGAAATTTTGACAGTAATGCCGGAGAAATACGACTTAGCGGTTGAGTTTTACGTGGAACCTATGAATTATCCTTTAATCAAAAAAGGAGAGCATGTGCGCCTTCAATTTGATGGTTGGCCAGCGGTAGTTTTTGGAGGTTGGCCAGATGCTTCTTTCGGAACTTTTGGAGGTAAAATATTGGCAATCGATAATTTTAGTAGTTCCAACGGTATGTATCGCGTATTGGCAATACCTGAACGTGGCGATAAACCATGGCCAAAAGGATTGCGTGTCGGTGGTGGTGTTAAAACGTTTATCCTCTTAAATAACGTACCCGTTTGGTATGAAATCTGGAGAAATCTAAATGGTTTCCCACCAGAATATTACACAGGCAATCCTGCAAACAAACTTTCGAAAAAAGAGAAAAAATGAAACTAATAATTTCGATACTTGCATTCACTTTTCTTTCTTTCGTTTCAAAGGCCCAAATGGAAACATTGGATTTTGAAACATTTAAATTAAGTGTACTAAAATTTCACCCATTAATGGTGAAAGCTGAAAATTTAGCGCAAACTGGAAATGGGGAAGTTTTAAAGGCAAAAGGAAATTTTGATCCGACTTTATCAACCAACCTAAATCAAAAAACATTTAATGGACAGGAATATTATAGGACATCCAATACAACTTTGAAAATTCCACTTTGGTTTGGAACAAATATAAAAACAGGTTACGAAGCAAATCGTGGCGATTTTGTAGATAATGATGCTAAATTACCAAGCAGTGGTTTATGGTATGCTGGCGTAGAAATTCCTTTAATGCAAGGTTTTTTATACAACGAAAGGAAATTTCAATTGCAACAAGCTGAAAATCTACAAAGGATGAGTATCTCCGAAAGACAGTTAGCTATTAACGATTTATTATTAGATGCCTATTCCACCTATTGGACCTGGACAGAAGCATATAAAAAACTTACGATCGCAAATGAAGGTTACACCTTGGCAGAAGCGAGGTATAAAGCTGCAAAAGAACAAGTTTATGCTGGTGAAAACCCACCAATTGACACCGTGGAAGCTTTAATCTTATTAGAAAATAGAACGATTGAAAATACGGCTGCGATTACCCAATTCAATAATTCCACCTTAGTACTCCAAACTTACCTATGGAATGAACAACTAAAAGGAGTAGATATACCTAAAAACGTAATCCCTCAAATAACTTCGACTTCAAAACTTGAATCAAAATTTGAATATTCCAAATTGGACTCCCTACCAAGCATTCAATTAGCAGCTTACAAAGTAGATCTTTTAGCCTTGGATGTAAAATGGAAAAAAGAACAATTAAAACCAACTGTAAACCTCAACTACAATATATTAAACCAACCCAAGGGGGACTATAACTTATCGCAATTATCAATGCAAAATTATAAATTCGGTATAACTGGATACGTCCCATTATTTCTAAGAAAAGAAAGAGGTGGTGTACGTTTAGCCAAATTAAAAATGGAAAATGCAGAATTAGATTTAAACGTCAAAAAAAGAGAGTATGACCAAAAAATCAAGAATTTATCCAATGAAATAAATCTACAAATAACGAATTTGGTAACCCAGAAACGAATTGTTGAGCACACTAAAAAGCTGCGCGAAGCAGAATTAGAAAAATTTCAAGCGGGTGAAAGTTCGTTGTTTATGATAAATTCTCGCGAACAGAGTTATTTATCAAGTGAAAATAAATTGGTGGAAATGGAAATAAAATTAGAGATTAGTAACCTAAAAATGAAATGGTTATTAAATAAATTATAATTTTTTTCAGAATTATTGTAACTAAAACCGTTAATCTGCGTTAAGGGTCTTACGGATCAAATTTAACATCTACAGGTTAAAAAACATAAAGGGCTTTCTTCGGAGGGCCCTTTTTGATTTAATTATCTTCCAATCTCCACTCCGCACCTGAATTAGGTGTCTCTTGCAAACGTATCGCTACCAATTTCGTCTCATGCGCAAATTGATCCTGCAACAAATCCACAAAGTGCAACAATAAATTCTCACACGTTGGTTGAAATGGCATCAAGATCACTTTCTCAAATTCATTGGAGATTACTTCCGATTTAGAATAAGGAGCCTCTTCATTCAATACCAATGCATGATCAAAAACTTCAATGATATGTTTCTTTACCACCTCTTTTAAATCTCCGAAATCAATTACCATTCCTAACTTCACGTGTTCGATATCCGCAATTGGCTTACCAAGTAACGTAATACTCAAATGATACGTATGCCCATGAATATTCTTACAAGGTCCATCGTAACCATACAGCGCATGCGCCATATCAAAAGTGAAATCTTTGGTAACTCGTATACTTGGAAGTGTAGACATATTTGTGGGTGTTAATTTGGTGTAAAGATAGGGAATTATGAGGGAAATTTGTATATTTGTTTAAATCACGCAATCATGGATGCTGTAACATTTTACACTAAATTCGAATCACTTCCTTCCAATTTAAAGAAAGAAGCGATGGAATATTTGGATAAATTATTCTCGAAATCAACAATAGAAACAAATAAAGAGAATAAACCAAAGTTTGGAAGTTTAAAGGGAAAAATTGTTATTCATGATGATTTTGATGAACCTTTGGAAGATTTTAAAGAGTATATGTAAGTTTTATGTTTACACTTTTTAAAAATTCTGTTTCCAACATAGAACCTCCTCTAAAATTCACGTTCCCGTTTTATTACGAACCACATTCAATCGCCTTACAAGCAGCAAAAGAATTACAAGATTATATCGAGAATCAAAGCGACTTCGAACATAATTTTGGAATTGAAGCGGGTAAAGAAGGATTAGTTATCGGTAAAATGTTTGGAGTGTTGGTAGTTCAAAAAGAAAATGGTGAACTAGGATACCTTTCTGCATTTTCAGGAAAATTAGCCAAAGGAAATCACCACGAACGTTTCGTTCCACCCGTATTTGACATACTACTAGAAGATGGATTTTTTAGAACACAAGAGGACATCATAAGTGCAATTAATCGAGAAATCGAACGCTTAGAAAACGAACCTGAATATCTGAATCAACTGCAAGAAGAACAACTAATTATCTCAACCTCACAAAAAGAGTTAGTAGAAATAAAAAGTGAAATAAAAACAAATAAGGCACAACGCGACCTACTTCGCAAGAAGTATCAAACACAACTTTCTTCCAATGAAATGGATCAAGCTACCTTCGAGCAACACTTACAAGAATTAGTGAAGCAGAGTCTCAAAGAAAGTTACTACCTCAAAGACAAAACGCAGCAATCCAAAGTTGCAGTCGAACAAACAAAAGCAAAAACGCAGTTATTCAAAGATACAATCGATGCACTAAAAGAAGAACGAAAAGTAAAATCAGCAGCTTGTCAAAAAGAGATTTTTGATCATTACTTCTTCTTAAACAAGCAAGGAGAACAAAAAAGTTTAGGCACCATATTTCAAGCAACAGAAGCGCAAAAACCACCTGCTGGGGCTGGAGAATGTGCAGCTCCAAAATTGTTGCAGTATGCTTTTCTACATGACTTAAAACCAATCGCTTTAGCAGAATTCTGGTGGGGACAATCACCGAGTTCAGAAATCAAAAAACACGGACAGTTTTATCCTTCATGTCGCGGTAAGTGTGAACCCATTTTGGGTCACATGTTAGAAGGCATCGAAATGGATGAAAATCCAATGCTAACGAATCCTGCTTTAGGGAAAGAATTACCTATCATTTTCGAAGATGACTACTTAGCGATTGTAAACAAACCTGCAGAATTTTTATCGGTTCCTGGAAAAAACATTTCAGACTCGGTATACGAACGTGTAAGAACCCTCTACCCTAACGCAACTGGACCACTCATTGTACATCGTTTGGATATGTCTACCTCTGGCTTAATGCTCGTTGCAAAAACCAAAGAAGTTCATCAACACTTACAAAGTCAATTTTTAAAACGAACGGTCAAAAAACGTTATGTTGCCTTATTGGATGGTATCGTGAAAATTCCTTCGGGTGAAATTAACCTTCCATTACGTGTTGATCTCGATGATCGACCAAGACAATTAGTATGTTTCGATTATGGCAAGCCGGCATTGACCCACTTCGAAACCATCGACACAAAAAGAAGACAAACGAAAGTGTATTTTTATCCAGTGACAGGTCGTACACACCAATTACGAGTACACGCAGCTCACCCAAAAGGATTAAACACACCGATCGTAGGCGACGACTTATACGGAACAAAAGGAGATCGTTTGCATTTACATGCAGAAAGTATTACGTTCCGTCATCCTATTAGTAAGGAAATTGTTACGTTTCAAGTGGATGCAGAGTTTTGAGTTATGTCATTGAAAATAAATTAATTATGAATTAATTTTTAATTTTTAATTTTTAATTTTTAATTTTTAATTTTTAATTTTTAATTTTTAAATACCTATAATTGCAAAAAAATCATTGAAAATGAGGAGAATATTTATTTTTACTGCGCTATTATTTCCTTTTTTAGGAAATACACAAGTAAAATCAACAAGTACAGTCCAAATGGATTTAGTAAGTGAAATTAAAAGTAGCACTAGTCTTGGATTCACATTAAATCCTATAATCGTTAATGGAGCAGGAGGACTTATTTATTACAGTTTTGGTGGCTCTTTTAATGCGATGAATATTGCAAACAAATTTAATTTATTTACAGAGTACAATTTAAATACTGGTAGGTACGATAAAAACAATAATGAGTATTCATACAAATCATTAGATTTTGATAAAAAGAATGCGAATTTATTTGAATTCACTATTGGTTATACGTTTGATGAAGCCAAAAACAATACTGAAAAAACATTAACATTAGCAAAAGTTGCAAATACTAACTACATAACTAATATAAAAGCTAAAGAATTAGTGTCTAAAATTATCAGAGTTGGTTATAACCATCAGGGACAATTTTTATCGGGTACTTTCGAACCTGTTGGTGTCGGACAAACAAATTATATGATTTATAATCCTATTAATAATTTAATTTTTGGCTATCAAAATGTAAATTCTTTAAAAAGCATATATAAGACAGATAAATTTGGTACAGTGCATGCTGCCTATCAAGATTGTTATTACATTGATCTATTAGTTGCATTGCCTAATAGTTTTACTTATATAGAAAATAAAGAACAAAGCACAACTTCTAATCCTGTCTTAACTCCAGATTTATCAATGATTCAACAAAATGAGTTTAGAGAAAATTTTAGAAAATCACCAATTGGATTTAGAGCTGGCTATAAAACTTTTAGTTCTACCTCAAAACAAGATTTTTTAAGATATAGTTTTGGTATAGAAGTAGGTTCAAACACAGGTTATTATCAATCTTCAAAATCTTTTGGAATCTCAAGTTTATTCCAATGGAAAATAACTTTTGGTATTGGTTTTTTACAATCTTTAAAATAACATAGTATGAAAAAAATAATTAATAAATTTTCTATTGTAGCAATTTTAATTGTATCAATATATAGTTGTAAAGTTGAGCCTATTAAACCAAATGAAATATCTAACTCTACCAACACAAATACAACAATTCAAGAAGAAGCATATACTGAACCACCTTGTTCTTTAGACAGTAATTATATTAATTTTATCTCTAAATATTCATTTGGAATTGCAAGTGTCAATCCTCCATTTCAATCTGTCAACTGTGCAAATGCTAGTTATTTCGTAACAGCCAGTATGTACTTAAATAAATACGATAGTAATCCACAGACTTTCAATATATACTTTTTAAGTAAACCACAAACAGGAAAATACACTGTTGTTTCATCAAATAATTTAGACCCACAATCAACAACGAAAATTGCGTTTCTAACGGTTGATTATAAAGCTGGTTTTGAAACAAAAAATTACCAAGCTAAAGAAGGAACTATTATTTATGTTAAAAACTCTGGTAATTCAATAAAAATTTCTTTCTGTGAAACTTCTTTTACAAATACTTTTTATAACTCTACAATTCAAAACTGTAAAGGTCAGATTGTTTTAAATAATTAAAAATCAAAATGTATAAAAAATTCTTAATAATAATTGGCTTATTTTTTTCAGTCCAATCTTTTTCTCAAAATTTATCCATAGATTGGTCAGAGAAGTTTAATTATGAAAAAGAAACTGGATTTCTAGATACTATTTTTGGTGAAAATGAAAATTCTTTATTTGTAAAGTTTTATAGTTTTAGAACAAATCCTTTAATTTTAAATGGTCCAAAATCAAATATTAAAATTCAACTCGCAACAATTGACAAAAAAACTAAAAAAAAGACTTCAACATTAAATCTTATTGGATATAAAGAAAATGATTCTCAAGAATCAAAATATAAAGACATCGAGTTTTACAAAGTTGTAATGACTAAAAATGTAATTTATGTTTTATGGGTAAATAAATTCGATTTTTATAATGTAAATTACTCACTCTATGCACAAACTTTTGACTTGAATTTTAAACCATTACAACCTCTAAAAAAAATAATAGATTTAAAAATCACAAAAGACTTTATTAAAAGACCAGTGTTTTTTGCTACAACAATTCCTGAAAATGACAATATTTTTGTTGGATCCGAACTTAACGGAAAAGAAAATGAAAACTTGAAAATTGATGTTAGACTTTTAAAACCCAATTTAACATTATCTACAACTAAAATAATAGAATTCCCAAGTGAATTAACTAAAGATTATGACATTAACCATTTATTAGCTAACTATTCAGGTATAAAAGGGGAAAAACTTGTAATAGAAACTATGTACAATACAGGAGTATTTAATTTTTCCAATAATTCTAGCATAATTTTACCTGCTGATTTTGAAAATAAAGTTGTTCAATCATCAAAATTTTATATTGAGAATAATACTTTGAAATTTTTCGGAACATTTTCAGAAAAATTTACTGAAATTCTCAGTGAGAAGAAACCAGGTATTTTCACATTTGATTTAGATTTAATTACGATGAAAATTTCTAATAGTCAATTTATTTATTTTACTAATGAGCAGGTTAATCTACTTTTTTCAAAATTAAATAAAGATTTACCTGATACTTATGCTTCTGACCCACTTTTTGACAGAAGAAAAATGTATTACACTTTAGATGAATTAATCATAGAGAAAGGAAGTTTTTTTATGTTTTTATCAAAATCATTATTTTTCAAAACTAATTATGATTATGTATTCTCATATAAAGAAACCATAGCTCCAATGAGATTGACAAACGATGGTAAAATTTCAATATTTAATCTAATTCAACGCAATGAGTTTTACAATGGCGACATTATTCCTAAAGATGATGTCTCAACTTTAAAAGATGAAAATAATTATTATGTATTTTTTGGATGGCAACCTAAAAATGAAAAGAAAACTTTTTCTATCGATTTATTAAGTGATGACTACGTTAATTATGCTAGTAAATTTCAATATTATATTACAGATATAAAAACAGGAATATCGACTTTTAAATCTTTTAATGTTTTCAATAAAGCTAATAAGTCAGATATTAAATATATAAGTTATGATGGAGCTAAATTAATCGGCGATAACTCTTATTATTTTATTTCGGTTGAAGAGCCTAATATTATGGGTAACTCAAATAAAAAATCCAAACAAATTGGCAAACTTCAAATTTCCAAGTAATTTTATTGGAAATCACATGAAATGAACCTTCAAATTACCTCCTACATCTTATCCTGTCCACCACAATCCCAAGTCCACCTCAACAACCTACGAAACTTTATCCTACAAGAAGTTCCACAAGCGGAAGAAGTGATCAGTTATAAAATGCCTGCATATAAATTACACGGGATGCTAGTGTATTTTGCTGGATATGAAAAGCACATTGGTTTCTATCCTACAGGTTCTGGAATAAAACACTTTGAGCAAGAGATTCAATCCTATAAATATTCCAAAGGAACGATCCAATTCCCTTTAGATCAGGGACTCCCTTATGATTTGATTCGAAGAATCATCCAATTCCGTGTAGAAGAAAACGAACTGAAATTAGCGGCGAAAAAGAATCGTTAATTTCACCCATTGATACATTTACATATTGAACAATTAATACATTAACCAATTACTACATTTACACATTAATAAATTGCTACATTAAAATTTTCCCAATCAATTTTTTTGAATCAGTTTCAACCCCTGCAAAATCAGCATAAGTTTTCCAAGAAATCAAAACATCACGAACTTCTTGTATGATTCGTTCTGGCTGTCGAATTTTAAAATAATTTGCTAATTCAAGCAAGTGTTTTGTTCCGGGTTGTTTACTTTCTCCTGCAACTGAAGTGCTGTGCATGCCGTGTCCCGAAGATGAAAATGTTAAATCATACACAGGTGCAAATTTCCATGTTCCTTGTTTATCCATCAAAAAAGAAAAGTTTTTGCTATGATCATCTCTGTTGTGTGAAAATACATTGAAAGTAGCTAAGCGTAAAATGTTTTCGTAAGCACCGATATGACGTTCTAATTTGAAAGCGCAGTCCATCAAGTGTCCGTAATCCAGTGTACTTAATCTGAAATCATCATGCATCAAACCAGCAGCTGAATGTAAGTGTAGTCGCGAATTATCTATGCGGTCGAAACGTTTAGTGCCAAAATAATTCTTGCCGGACTTGCCTTTAAATAATCGTGACTCACTCATCGTTAATCCTGTATCCAAAGCCATTTTATAATAAGCAAATTCAATTTCTGCAATGTCGATTCTGTCAAATGACGAAGGAAATTTTATAATCCAATGCGAATATCCCTGCGGTAGAATAGAATGTCCAGTTAGTATGTGATCTGTTTCAGGATTATAAGCAATCAAAATTTTTGGTCTTACACCTCCTGAAGAACCTCCTAATTCATACAGTTCATCCAATAAATCGGAACTAGTACCCGACAAAACAACATTCATTTCATGTGCTAACCTGTCTAAATCTTGAATAGATTCAGTGATTATTTGTTCCTCTGTAATTGGTCTGTAAATTAAAGCTCCCATACCGTGTTCGCCTACAAAAGATAATCTGTCCAAGGGATTTATATCTACGATTGGAATCCCTTTTGATATTAATTTTCTGTCCAGTAACAATCTTCCCCAACCTTCAGGTAAGGAATCCGCAAATACACCAAACAATCCATCAAAAGGAAGCTGGTCAGTCACTTGTATCTTTGCGTTTATTGGTAATTTAAATGGCGAGATATTTATTCCTAGTTCAATAAAATCAGCATCATATTTAAAATAGATTCGTTTATTATCAGAAACAAGTTCACCAACCTTAATTTCTGCTAAATCAAAACAAATGGAAACCGATATTTTAGTAGTTCCGATCATTTTCTTTTAGATTACTTACTAAATAATTTTTCGATATGACTAAGATCTTCTTTTACTTGGAAAAGTGTATCAAATTGCTCCAAAGCATCTAGTACATGTGCTAATTTCACTAAAGAATCTAAAGAAATTAATCCTGTACGTTCAAACCTTTTTATACTCCCCAACGACACGCCAGAACGTTCTGCCATTTGATGTTGCGAATAGTTGTGTTGCTTACGTAATTTCTGAAAACGTTCTGCTACTTCTCGCAAAACTTCAGTTGGATTTTTTGTTATCCCGAATTTCAGCATAATGGTTAATATTTTAACCAAATATACTAAGAATTGATTGTTTTAGCTAATATATTAACTTTTCTATTGAATTTCAGTATTTCTTTTTCTAACTATAAGGTAGGTAATTAATACACCCAACCCTATTGAAAAAATGAATAATATCCAATTAGGAAAAGGATGAAAACCACTATCAAAATCAAATAAAAATCGCACTAAAAAAGATGGCTCTTCCTCATGAAATGAACAAGCATCCATATCAGGAATAAACAACCAATAAAAAAACACTAAAAACAAAAAAGCGAACAAAACTATATGTACAACATACATTACTATTCGCCCTACTTTCAAAAAGTAATCATTCATTAACCTTTACAATATTTAATTGCTACATTAAACAATCTTCAAATTAACCCATTGCTACATTCTCTCATTTTCAAATCAGCTCATTTTCAAATTTTCAAATCAACCAATTGCTACATTTAAACATTGAATAATTGTTACATACTCTCATTTTCAAATTTTCAAATTTTCAAATTAACTAATTTTCAATTCATTCATCATACTCCCCCTGCAACGCATACCACCCAAACTTCAACAATCCACCAACAATTATCGGCATCAGAACAAATAGGATAATTATCCCAAATACCAAATCGTCATTTCCTTTCGCATGCGCCACCTTCGGCCAACCAAAATCAGCAATCCCAAAATACGCACAGGCTACTGCTAACAACAACCAAACTATTCCTAATATTCTTTTTAATTTATTCATAACGTTTTTTATTTGTCATTTTATTCCAAATGGTATGTTGCAGTGCAACATTCCAACAATATTATCATCCGTTTTATCCTCCATCCCTCAATAATCTTATATGCCTTATTGGTTCTAATCTTCTGTCACTTCGTCACTCAATATTCCTCTTCTTCCCATTTATATACACCATACCAATCACAAAACACACTCCTGAAACAATAATTGGATACCATAATCCTTCCAAATAAGGCTTATCAAATGGCATAGACGCACCAGTCTTATCTGCTAAAGTATTCGCATCGTTCGCTTTCGATGCTAAATAGGTCGCAACTGCTGGTAACAAACCACCAAAGACTCCATTACCAATATGATAAGGCAAAGACATAGAGGTGTAACGAATATTTGTCGGGAACATTTCCACTAAAAAGGCAGCAATCGGTCCATAAACCATAGTCACAAAAATCACTTGAAAAAAGACCATCCAAATCAACGTCCATTTATCACTAGAATTAATTTCTATGGAAGATTTTTTCTCTTCATGGATAACTACCTTTTCTCCTAAAATTTTAGCAAGTTGTAAGGTTTTCACATCCGTTTTCTTAGTTTGATCCGTATAAAAAGAAGTGGATGTAAAAACAGAATCCTTTAACCCAGTTTTTGGATTTAAAACAAGACTTAAAGCTTCTGTATGTTTCGCTACAACCTCTGTTTTATTTTTGACAGAAACTGTTTGATACATTTTTTCATAGATAGGTCGATATGCAAACATGGCCAATAACATACCCGCCATCATTATTTTTTTACGCCCAATTTTATCGGAAAGTGCCCCGAATACTAAGAAAAAAGGAGTCCCCATCAATAAGGCAATCGCAATCAACATATCCGACTGCATCTTGTCGACCATACAAATCTTCTCAATGAAACTCATTGCATAAAACTGACCAGTATACCAAACTACCCCCTGCCCCATCGTAGCTCCGAAAAGCGCTAATAGCACGTATTTAAAATTCTGTTTATTCCCAAAACTTTCCTTTAAAGGATTTTTTGAAACATGACCTTCTGCCTTTACTTTCGCAAACAAAGGAGATTCATCCATATTCTTACGAATCACATACGATACTGCAACCATAATAATCGATACCCAAAACGGAACACGCCATCCCCATTCGTTAAATGCTTCTTTAGAAATCGCTAAACGAGTTCCCATAATTACTAACAACGAAATGAAAAGGCCAACCGTTGCTGTAGTCTGTATCCAAGAAGTCCAATACCCTCGTTTATTTGCAGGCGCATGTTCAGCCACATACGTCGCGGCTCCCCCATATTCTCCCCCCAAAGCCAAACCTTGTAATAGTCTTAAAAGTAAAACCAACACTGGCGCCATAAATCCAATCGACTCATAGGACGGGATACATCCGATCATAAAGGTTGCTCCTCCCATTAAGAGTAGGGTGACCATAAACGTATATTTACGACCAATCAAATCTCCCAAGCGACCAAAAAACAATGCTCCAAAAGGTCGCACAACGAATCCTGCAGCAAAGGTTGCCAACGTAGCTAAAAATGCAGCCGTGGGATTCTCTGAAGGGAAAAATTTGGTGGATATTATTGTTGCTAAACTACCGAAAATGTAGAAGTCGTACCATTCAATTAACGTCCCTACAGAGGAGGCTCCTATAATTTTCCAAAGTCCTTTTGTTTCTGTTGCCATAAATATTTGTTAGTTATCTAATTACACGAATATATAACAAATAATAGAAATTTTAAGCTTTTTCAATCATCTGAAAAAAAATGAGGAAGTAGTATGCTATAATTGGATTTTTCACCATTAAGGAATTAAGAAAGAAAGGTGGTAATTGAAAGCTGATTTTATAAAGAGAATTGAGAGACCTTTGGTCTTTTTCAATTTTCAGTTATAAAAATTTCAATATAATGATTTTCTTAATTGATTAACTAAAAATACCAATTGTCCTAATTATCTTACTTTCTTAATGGTAAAAATCACTTTTTGAGCTGCTCTAAAACCTTAAAAAAACCTAAAAACTCAACTGACTACAAGTTATAAATTAGGTTAATTATTAAGTTAATGACGTCAAAAAAAACATAATTCAGTCTTGGAAACATTCTAATTATTCGTATATTTTAGTAACATGAATAAAAAAATGATAACAAATTTATCCTATAAAATAATGGGATTAGCTATCGAGGTTCATAAAGAATTAGGACCTGGATTATTAGAATGTATATACGAAAAATGCTTGCATTATGAATTGCAAAAAAATGGATTTCAAGTTATAAATCAATTATCTATCCCCATAAAATATAAAGAAATTGAACTTGATTCTAATTTTAGATTAGATCTACTCGTGAATGATTTAATTATTATTGAAATAAAATCAGTATCGCAATTATTACCTATTCATAAAGCACAATTATTAACTTACATGAAACTATTAAAAAAACCTCAAGGTTTACTTTTAAATTTTAATTGCACTAATCTAACCAAAGAAAGCATTCCATTAATTAATAATTATTTCAATGAATATGACTTAAAACCTAACTATTGAGCAAAGCGAAAATCTTAATTAGTCTTAATCATGCCACAAAACAATAATACTTTAATTTCTTAATGGTAAAACAAATCTATTGAGCAAAGCGAAATTCTTAATTCTCCTAAAACACTCCAATCATCCTAAATCTCTTAATTTCTTAATGGTGTAAATACCTTATTGAGCAAAGCGAAATCCTTCGTATATTTGTCCCTCCTATGAAAACACTCAATCTTAGCGATAAACTTAAACACCCTGTCTTCAAAGTTGCGGCACAAATCTGTCGAGAAAACAACACCGAAGCATACGTTATAGGTGGTTTTGTTCGCGATTTACTTTTAGAAAGACCATCCAAGGATATAGACATTGTCGTTGTTGGTAATGGTGTCGATTACGCTAAAAAATGCGCAGAAACACTTCGTGTGAAAAAAGTTTCCATTTTCAAAACCTATGGAACAGCACAATTCAACTACAAAGACTTAGATGTAGAATTTGTTGGTGCGCGTAAAGAATCCTATACAGAAGACTCACGAAATCCTTCTGTCAAAGCAGGAACATTACAAGACGATCAATTACGCAGAGACTTCACAATAAATGCATTGGCCATCAGTTTGAATCCAGACAATTTTGGAGAATTAATTGATCCATTTAACGGATTAAAAGATTTAGAAGATGGAATTATTCGTACACCGATTGCACCAATCACCACCTATTCAGACGATCCTTTGAGAATGTTGCGTGCGATTCGTTTTGCAACACAATTAGAATTCAAAATCGAAATAGCAAGTTTAGAAGCCATTTTAGCAAATGCAGAACGTTTGAAGATTATTACCCAAGAACGTATCACAGACGAATTAAATAAAATTATCCTTTCTCGTGAACCATCTCGTGGTTTCAAATTACTCGATAGCACAAAATTATTGCATCAATTTTTCCCAGAAATGATCGCTTTAAAAGGAGTAGATACTGTAAACGGAAAGTCGCACAAAGATAATTTCTACCATACTTTAGAAGTATTAGATAATATTGCACCAAACACGAAAGATTTATGGTTACGATGGGCAGCAATTCTACACGATATTGCCAAACCAAACACCAAACGTTTTGACCAAGTAGTTGGTTGGACCTTCCATGGGCACGAAGATTTTGGAGCTCGTTTGACACCCAAAATTTTCAAGCGTTTAAAATTACCCTTGGATTCCAAAATGAAATACGTGCAAAAATTAGTACGCCTTCACTTGCGACCAATCGCTTTGGTTAAAGGACACGTTACTGATTCTGCAATTCGACGCTTATTGTTTGAAGCTGGAGATGATATCGAAGATTTAATGACTTTATGCAATGCCGACGTTACTTCTAAAAATGAAATGAAGGTGGTGAAGTTTCGTAAGAACTTTGAACTCGTTGCCCAAAAATTGAAAGACGTGGAAGAAAAAGACCGTGTTCGTAATTTTCAACCTCCTATTTCTGGGGAATTAATCATGGAGTTGTTTCAAATTGGACCATGCGCAGAAATTGGAACCTTGAAAACGAAAATTAAAGATGCGATTCTAGAAGGTATCATTGAAAACGAATACGATGCAGCCTATAGATATTTAATGGAAATTGCAGAAGAAATTGGAATGAAGGTGGTTAATTTGTAATCTCTAATCTTCCAATCTACAATCCATAATCAAAAAAAAAACTTAATTTTAACTAATATTCTAACACTTCAAAAGTAAACAACAATGGGAGCATATAAATTCCGTGTATTACTCGATACTGAAAAAGAAAGTGAAATCTTTCGTGACATATTAATTAATGAAAACGACGATTTCGAAAGTTTTTATCATGCTATTATCCAGTCTTTTAATTTTACTGGAGAAGAAATGGCTTCCTTTTATATTTCCAACGATAATTGGGATAAAGGACACGAAATAAGCTTAGTAGATTTAAATTATGGAGACGAATCAATAGATGAAAAAGCATCTATTATGTCACAAGCGAACATCAAAGATTTCATTGAGGCAGAAGATCAAAAAATCATTTTGGTTTACGACTTCATGCGCATGTGGATATTCTTGATTGAATTAGTAGAAAAAATAGAAGATAAAATAGGAGCTCCAGAAGTTGCTTTAGCAATAGGTATGGCTCCACCGGAAGATTCTCGTTCTACAGGGATTGAAGACGGAGAGGATGACCATCTATTTGACGACGAAGAGTTCGATGAGGATGAAGACGAATTAGGTTTAGACGATTACGAAGACGGATATTCCGAAGAAGATTACTCAAGTTTTGACGATTATTAAATTATGGAAAATTACGGAGACCCAATAGGAAAAGCGATTACAGACTTTTCTAGATCAAAAAGACCAGATGATATTATCGTTTGCTCAGAAATTTGCGAAGATGATATCATTCCGATCGAAGTTCTTTTTCGTAACGAAGATGAGATGCCAGAATTAGAGATATTAGCGCTACAAAACGCTACTGGAAAAATACTTGATGTTGGTGCTGGTGCAGGTACGCATGCAAACTACCTTCAAAACATGGGGAAAGATGTAACAGCTATCGACATCTCTGAAGGTGCTGTTGCTTTCATGCAAACACAAGGATTAAAAAGTAAAAAAATCAACTTTTTTGATTTAAAAGACGAGAAGTTCGATACCATTTTAATGCTTATGAACGGGATTGGTATTGCAGGGACACTTTCTAATTTAGAAAACACCTTAGCACATGCTAAATCTTTATTAAATCCTGGAGGTAAAATATTATGTGACTCATCCGACATCAAGTATTTATACGAAGATGAAGATGGTTCCTTATGGGTAAACTTAAACCAAGAATACTATGGTAATTTCCGTTTCCAAATGAAATACAAAAAAGAAACAGGACCATGGTTTGATTGGTTATACGTAGATTTTGACTCTCTATTTAACGCTGCAAAAAACGTAGGATTAAAAGCAAAACGTTTATACGATAAAGACGACAATTACCTAGCGGAGATCACGAATTAATAAACGATTAAAAAGCGGTGTAAAAATTAAAATTTTAATCATTAAGAAATTAAGAAATTTAGTACCCAGAATTAGATTTAGTCGGATTTGCCTCTTCATTAAGAAAGAAATACATAGTTAAACATTGAATATTTCACCTGTCCTATCGTCCTTAATTTCTAAATTTTCTCAATGGTAAAATTAGCTATCGACTTTGCTTAAATTGAACAAAGTGAAATATCTTAATAAACTATACTCCTTTTACGACAAAACGTCCTTAATTTCTTAATGCTCTCAATGGTAAAAAATATGAAACACATACTAACCCTCCTCTTCGTATCCCTCCTCTTCGCCTCCTGTAAAACCTACTCCGAGGACGATAAAAAAACGCTCAATACCAAAATTGAATCCTACCTTAAAAAAGATACTACGCATTACCAAAAATCAGAATCTGGATTATACTATTTTATTGAGAAAGAAGGTACTGGTGAATACATTAAATTTACAGACGAAATCAAAATCAACTACCAAGGGAAATTATTGAACGGACACATATTCGACGGAGAGCATAAAAAGAATCCGATTTCATTTAAAGTCGCAGATCTGATTGAAGGTTGGAAAGAAGGAATGCTCTATTTAAAAAAAGGTGGTAAAGCAAAACTGATTATTCCTCCTTATTTAGGCTATGGAGATTATGACTTAGAAAAAATCCCTCCACATTCTGTATTGGTATTTGATGTAGAGGTGGTAGATGTGAAGTAATATTTACACTAATTTAATTCAGCTATTTTTCTTTATTAGTATATTTGTTTGAATACTATGGAAGAAATAGAAATAAATAAAGATAATGCTTTAATCGCTGCTCAACAATATGCTGATGTGATTTTATCTCAATTTAATGATGTTCAAATATATTTGTTTGGTTCGTTTGTAAAAGGAACAAATAATGATGAAAGTGACATTGACATAGCTATTATTTTCTCTAATTACACAAATCTATTAGATATTCAATTAGAATTAATGAAATTGAGAAGAAAAATTGATAGTAGAATTGAACCTCATCCTCTTAGAAAAGAAGATTTTACTCAATCAAACCCTTTAGCCTTTGAAATTATTTCATACGGTAAACAACTTTATAAAAACATTGCCTAATTCAAAAAACAAAAACTATGAAGCATAACTTCGGCGCAGGACCATGCATCCTTCCACAAAACGTTTTCAAACAAGCTGCTGACGCAGTAGTAGATTTTAATGGACTTTCTATCTTAGAAGTTTCTCACCGTCACAAAGACTTCGTAGCCGTTATGGATGAAGCGATTGATCTAGTGAAAAAAGCATTGAATGTTCCTGCTGGATATTCTGTTGGATTTTTACAAGGTGGTGCTACCTTAGGTTTTACTATCGTTGCCTTAAACATGATGCGTGAAAACAAAAAAGCAGCATACTTAAATACAGGTACATGGGCTAGTGGAGCAATCAAAGAGGCGAAAAAAGTTGGTATTGATGTTGCAGTAGTTGGTTCTTCCGAAGACAAAGGTTTCACCTATATACCTAAAGATTTTTCTGTACCTGCTGGAATGGATTTTTTCCACTATACATCTAACAATACAATTTACGGAACACAATTCCACGCTTTACCAAAAACAGATTTACCTATCGTTTGTGACATGTCTTCTGACATCTTCTCGAAAGAAATCAATGTGGCGGATTACGATTTAATTTATGCTGGTGCTCAAAAGAACTTAGGTCCTGCTGGAGCAACTTTATACATCGTAAAAGATGAAGTGTTAGGTAAATCTACTTCTCCTTTTATGCCTACTTACTTAGACTTAAAACAACACATTGAAAAAGAATCGATGTTGAATACTCCTCCTGTATTTGCAGTATATGTTGCGATGTTGAACTTACGTGATTTATTAGCGAATGGTGGTGTAAAAGCGAAAGAAGTTGAAAACAATGCAAAAGCTGCATTATTATACAACGAAATTGATTCCAATCCATTATTCTTCGGAACAGTAGCTACAGAAGATCGTTCAAAAATGAATGTTACTTTCAAATTACACAACGAAGCATTAGCGGAAGAATTTGACAAAGCATGGAAAGCAGCAGGAATTGTTGGTCTTCCAGGTCACCGTTCTGTTGGAGGTTATAGAGCTTCTATGTACAACGCATTACCTATAGAAAGTGTACAAGTATTGGTAGATGTAATGAAAGATTTCGCAACAAAAAACGCATAAGACATGAAAATATTAGCAAACGACGGAATTTCTGACGAAGGAAAAAAAGCATTAGAACTTGCTGGTTATACGGTGATCACGGATAAAGTGAATCAAGAAGATTTAGCGACAAAGGTAAACGAAGAGAACTACGAAATCGTGTTGGTACGTAGTGCAACAACGGTTCGTAAAGAAGTGATTGACGCATGTCCTGGACTGAAATTAATCGGTCGTGGTGGTGTTGGCATGGACAATATTGACGTAGCATACGCGCGTGAAAATGGTAGAACGGTCATCAATACTCCAGCTTCTTCTTCTCAGTCGGTAGCAGAATTAGTAATGGGACAATTATTCTCCATTTCTCGTTTCTTGAACGACTCCTACAAAAACATTGAAACAGGAGATTTTAATACCTTGAAGAAAAACTATGCAAAAGGTGTTGAACTTCGTGGAAAAACGTTAGGAATCATCGGATTTGGTCGTATTGGTCAATCCTTAGCTTCCTATGCCTTAGCAATAGGCATGGAAGTG
>CANGOF010000023.1 GCA_947455515.1 Flavobacteriia bacterium | reverse complement strand
GGAAGTTATATCTTTGTCCTCCCATTTTAGGGGAATTGTCTTATTTAATTAATAAATAATTGTGGATACATTAAGTTACAAAACCGTTTCTGCTAACAAGCAAACTGCTGATAAAAAGTGGTTGTTAGTAGACGCTGAAGGCCAAACAGTAGGTCGTTTAGCAAGTAAGGTTTCGAAGTTAGTACGTGGAAAACACAAGCCAAACTTCACACCTCACGCAGACTGCGGAGATAACGTTATCGTTATCAATGCGGAGAAAGTATCATTTTCTGGTACTAAATTAGTTGACAAGGAATACATCCGTTACACGGGTTATCCTGGTGGACAACGTTCTTTAACAGCGCAAGAGATTCTTTCTAAACACCCAGAGAGATTGATCGAGAAAGCGATTAAAGGTATGTTGCCAAAGAATAAATTAGGTCGCCAATTGTTCACGAATGTGAAGGTGTACGCTGGTACTGAGCACAAACAAGAGTCTCAAAAACCAGAGGTTATTAATTTAGACACATTCAAATAGGAAGTATGGAAATTATCAATACACTAGGAAGAAGAAAAACTTCAGTTGCTCGTGTTTACCTTAAAAAAGGTACGGGTAAAGTAACAGTAAACAAAAAAGACTTTAAAGAGTTTTTTCCAGTTGCAATGTTACAATTTAAAGTTCTACAACCATTTGCATTAACTGAAACAAACGAGCAATACGATGTTACAGTAAATGTTCAAGGAGGTGGAATCAACGGACAAGCAGAAGCTATTCGTTTAGGTATTTCAAGAGCTTTGGTTAAAGTTTCTGAGGATTTAAAACCAGCGCTTAAAGCAGAGGGTTTAATGACACGTGATCCAAGAATGGTTGAGCGTAAGAAACCAGGACAACCAAAAGCGCGTAAGAAATTCCAATTCTCTAAACGTTAATATTATATTATTTTGGCGGTGTTTAGTATCCAAGTTTTTGAGTAAATGCTTCGAGCTCCCTCAACTACTGATTACTAAAGGAACGTAAACAAATTAAAAATTAAAAAAATGTCAAAAGCAACTTTTCAAGAATTATTAGACGCAGGTGTTCACTTCGGACACCAAAAAAGAAAATGGAACCCAGCAATGGCACCGTACATCTTTGATGAGAAGAAAGGTATCCACATTATCGATCTAAATAAGACAATTGCTCATCTTGATCAAGCGTGTGCTGCGATGACTCAAATCGCAAAATCGGGTAAAAAAGTACTTTTTGTGGCTACAAAAAAACAAGCGAAAGAAATCGTTTCTGAAAGAGTGAAAGCGGTTAATATGCCTTTCGTTACTGAGCGTTGGTCTGGTGGTATGTTAACAAACTTCCAAACTACACGTAAATCAATCCGTAAAATGTCTTCTATTGATAAAATGAAGACTGATGGAACTTGGGACACACTTTCTAAAAGAGAGCGTCTTTTTAAAACTCGTCAACGTGAGAAATTAGAAAAAAACTTTGGTTCTATTGCTGATATGACTCGTCAACCAGCAGCTATTTTCTTAATTGACATCTTAAAAGAAAACATCGCATTACACGAAGCTAAGAGATTAAACATTCCAATTTTTGCAATGGTGGATACAAACACTAACCCAAAAATGGTTGATTTCCCAATTCCTGCAAATGACGATGCTACAAAATCTATCGCTATTATTTTAGATGCTATTTGTGATTCTATCCGTTTAGGTTTAGAAGATCGTAAGAATTCTAAAGATAAAGCTGACAAAGGTGAAGAAGCTTCTGCTGAAGTAGCTAGCGAAGAAACAAAAGAAAATTAATATTAAAAACTACTGAAATGGCAATTACAGCATCAGATGTAAATAAACTTCGTCAGCAAACTGGCGCAGGGATGATGGACTGCAAAAACGCTTTAGTTGAGGCTAACGGTGATTTTGAAACAGCAATCGACATCCTACGTAAAAAAGGACAAAAAATCGCTGCTAAACGTGGTGATAATGAAGCTAAAGAAGGTTTATCAATTGCTCAAGTAGCTGCTTCTGGAAACGAAGGAGTTATCTTGATCTTAAATTGTGAAACTGACTTCGTAGCAATCAATGATTCTTTCCGTACATTCGTTCAATCTATTGTAGATGTTGCTTTAGCAAATAAAGTAAATACAGTAGATGAATTGAAAGCGTTGAAATATGACGACAAATTGACTGTTGATGAAAAAATCACAGAACAAGTTGGTGTTATTGGTGAAAAATTAGATTTATCTAAATTCGCTCGTATTTCTGCTCCTAAAGTTGTTGCTTACAACCACCCAGGAAATCAATTAGCTACATTGGTAGGTTTAACTGTTGATTCAGCTACTGCTGAGGATGCTGGTAAACAAGTTGCTATGCAAATCGCTGCAATGAACCCAATCGCATTGAACAAAGAAGGTGTTGACGCTGATACTATCGCACGTGAATTAGAAATTGGAAAAGAATTAGCTATCCAAGAAGGTAAACCAGCTGATATGGCGGTTAAAATTTCTGAAGGTCGTTTGAACAAATTCTTCCAAGAAAACACGTTGTTAAGTCAACCATTTGTACGTGATAACAAAGTTACTGTTGAACAATTCTTAGCTTCTGCTGAGAAAGGATTAACTGTTGCTGAATTCTTACGTTTCTCTACGAAATAATAAATTTCAAAATATAAGAAAAGGCTGGAAGTAATTTCAGCCTTTTTTTTGTGCTTTAAAATATCAAATAAATCCCTATCTTTGCAAACGATAAAAAAATTCCGTTCTTATGAAGTACAAACGCATATTACTTAAGCTTAGTGGTGAATCTCTAATGGGAGATAAACAATTTGGAATTGACAACAATCGCATTGCTTCTTATGCAAAACAAATCAAAGAAGTATGTGATTTAGGCATACAAGTTGCCATTGTTATTGGTGGTGGTAATATTTTCCGTGGTGTACAAGCAGAAGAAGGAGGAATGGATCGTACACACGGTGACTACATGGGAATGTTAGCAACTATGATAAACAGTATGGCTCTACAGTCTGCGTTAGAGGTAGTTGGTTCGAAAACTCGTTTAATGTCTGCCATTGAAATGCGTGAAATCGCGGAACCTTTTGTTAGACGTCGTGCGGTTAGTCACTTAGAAAAAGGTCGTGTGGTAATCTTTGGTGCTGGAACAGGTAATCCATATTTTACGACAGACTCCGCAGCGTCTTTACGTGCGATTGAAATTACTGCTGATGTAATCTTAAAAGGAACGCGTGTGGATGGAATTTACACAGCGGATCCATTAAAAGATCCAAATGCAGTGAAATACAACCGAATTTCTTTTGATGATGTATATGAAAAAGGATTAAAAATCATGGACCTTACAGCGTTTACGTTGTGTAAAGAAAATGATTTGCCAATCGTTGTTTTTGATATGGACACTCCAGGTACGTTAAAACGTATCATGGAAGGGGAAGAATTAGGAACGGTTGTTCAAGGAGAAATAACAGAATTAGTTAAATAATAAATTTAAAAAATTAGTAACCATGGTTGAAGAAGTTCAAAGTGTTTATACTGATTTGAATAATTCAAATGCAAAAACAATAACGCATTTAGATTACGAAACACAAAAAATTAGAGCGGGTAAAGCTACTCCATCTATGTTGCAAAGTGTGATGGTAGAATACTACGGCAACCCTACTCCTATTACACAAGTTGCAAACATTTCTGCACCAGATGCACGTACGTTAGTGGTTCAACCATGGGAACGTCCATTGTTACCTGAAATCGCGAAAGGAATCATCAATTCTAACTTAGGTTTTGCGCCTTCTAACAACGGGGAACAGTTAATTATAACGATTCCTCCTTTAACAGAAGAAAGACGTCGTGAGATGGTTAAAAAAGCAAAAGCAGAAGGAGAACATGCGAAAGTTGGTATTCGTAACAACCGTAAGGATGCTTTAGATATGATTAAGCTATTAAAGACAGATGGTTTGTCTGAAGATGCTGTGAAAGATGCCGAGACTAAAATTCAAAATATTACAAATAGTTCAATTGCAAAAGTGGATGAATTGATTGTTGCAAAAGAGAAAGACATCATGACAATCTAGTGACGAGTTAAGAGCGACGAGCGACGAAAATATATAGTAAAAACGTTTTAGGAAACTGAAACGTTTTTTTTGTTTTCAGAAATTTATTACTCATTGGTATTGAATAAAGTTATCCATTAGTAATGGAAGATATTGAAGTTTGGTAATGGATAATGATGCTTAATACAATTCTATTAAATCAGTAATAGAAGAGTGCAGGAATACAATTCCAGCACAGCGGGTTTAATGAAGTTTTAACAATGAGTTTCACGGATGATGACGGAAGAAAACTAGAAAATTGTGTCTATCAACACCTACGAAGAACTTCACACGAATTGTTTTATTTTAAAGAAAAACGAGAATGTGATTTTTTGGTATTTGAAAACAATCAAATCAAACAAGTCGTTCAAGTATGTTACCAATTAAACGATGAAAATTTCGATCGAGAATACCAAGGATTGTTAGAGGCTATGCAGTTTTTCAATGTAAATGAAGGTCTTATTGTGACACTTGAACAAGAAGACGAATTTGAAAAAGATGGTATTACCGTGAAAGTGGTGAAATTATGGGATTATTTGATGGATTAGAAGTGTGCAGGAATGCAATTCCAGCACAGCGGGGGAGTAATATTTACTCAATACTAATCTTTTACACAACGTATAGAAGCGCCCATATTAATTTTACTATATGGATAAATTAAAAAATCCGAGGATTCACTCGATAATATCCTTAAAGACGAAAATTTACTTAAAGACGAAAATTGAGCTTTATAGGATACATGAAAATATCCATTTTCAGTAAGTCCTTCAAATAAACCTGTAGAATTAATCATCCCACCAGGAAGAGCGTTAAATAATAAAATATTTGATGCATTATTGTTGGGGTAATGCCAATGAAAATTTCCGGTTTCTTTTAATTTACCACCTACACCTAAAAATGTATTCGTATTCCCTAAAAATTTGCCTAGTAATTCAAGATCAACAGTAGAAGCAACATGCCAACCTACTGGACAAACATTAAGAACCTTATCAATACCAAAACAATAACCATTATAAAGTTTCCCATATATTAAACCTAGTGAATCACTATTGTTATAATTACACCATGCAGCTTTAGTTAAATTACTCCATTGATCCTGGTCTGAAACATGATCAATTGATCGTCCATCATTATATCTTGTGACTTTTAAATTCTCAGCAAACCATTGTTTTTCACCAATAATAACCGTTTTGTAAGTATTTCCATCAATATCTTTAACTATTTCGCCATTAGTAACTATAGGCTTTAAATTCGAATAACTAATATTTGGTATAAGAACAAACTCACTATTATTTAAATGTAAAGTATCACCAATTGATGATGTAAAATATTTAAATTGTGAAGAAATTCCTTGGGGTCCCTGAGGACCTATGTCGCCTATAGGACCTTGAACACCAATATCACCCTGCTCACCTTTAGATCCTTTTTGACTATTCAATGCATATAAAGCATAAGGAACACTAATTAATTCACTTACTTGATTAAGTTGGTAATTAGTTCCTCCTAAAATATCTATTTCTGTTTTTACAAAATAACGACCCTTTAACCATTCAATTTTTGAAAAATCACCAGAAACAATTTTGCCATTTCCAATACTAATAGATACTAAACCTTGTGGATTAGTTGTAGAGGTATGTATTTCACTAAATACAGAAGAGCCAGTTTCAGAGGAATATAAGACACTAATACGTACACCAATTTTTTTGTTTAATAAAAGTGTATTATTAGAATCTCTTACTAATGCCTGAAAACTGAATTTTTGTGGTACAACCTGACCCAATAAAACTACAGAATAAAATAAAATTAAAACTGAAAATAAATTTTTCATATAAATAAATTTAATATTGATTTAAACTCTAAAAAAAATTGTTTGTAGAAGTATATTAATCCTTAATACACCTAACCGATAAACCATCAATACTGTAATTAGGGAGTATTGATGAACTTGGAATCGGATTAGCCGTGTTTTTACCATTGAAATTTACCCTTAAGAATTTTAATGAATGAGGTATATTTGGGTCAGTTAATGTAGAACTCCAAAAATTGCTAAATTGAATATTTGTAAAACTTCCATCATATTGACGTGACTCAGCAGGAAAAACATTAAACATAGAGGAATTTGTAGTTTTAATATTTAGTCCCCAAAGCTTTGTAGCTACAACCATCATTTTAATAGGTGCAATATTTGTTCCACCTAAATATTTAATTAAAATCGTCCATTCATCAGCAGATGGAATATGCCAACCTTGAGGACATATATTTTTATTTGATATAGCTACGTAATTATATAACTTACCATATAATTTATTGTTAATAGTATCATTATTTAAATAACACCATGAACCAACTTTTGAATTTAGCCACTGTTTAGCATCTGTTAAATTTGATAATGAAGTAAAATCATTATATCTCGTTACTTTTAAATTATCAGCCATCCAATGTTGTGTTCCTATATAGACAGTTTTATAAGTATTTCCATCTACATCGGATATATAGGGACCATATCCATTAACCGGTTTATTAACTGTTAAACTAATTCCTGGAATAATAATAAATTTACCTTTTTCAAACTCAAGAGTATCACCTGTAAATGATACTCTTAATTTTATATTAGAGGAGACACCTTTTATGCCTTGCGGCCCCTGTGTCCCCGTAATTCCTATAGGGCCTTGAGATCCAACATCACCTTTATCTCCCTGAATACCGGGCTGGCTATTCAACGCATATAAAGCATAAGGTACACTCATCAATTCACTTACAGTTGTTATTAGATAATTTGTCCCTCCTAATAAATCTGTTTCAGTTTTTACAAAATAGGGTCCTTTTGACCAATCAATCTTTGTAAAATCACCCGAAACAACAGACCCATCACCAATACTAATATTTAACAAACCATTAGCATCTGTAGATGATGTGTGAGTTTCACTATAAACAACTAATCCTTTTTCACTGAATTGTAATATACTAATTAGAATTCCTACTTTTTGATTTATTGCAAGAGAATTGCTTGAATTTCTAATTATAGCTTGATAACTAAATTTTTGAGGTGTTTGCCCCTTAAGACACATAGAAAATAATGACATAAAAATAAATAAAATATTCTTTTTCATATTAATATAAATTAAATAATAAAAAGTAGATGCTTATAAAAAAATCATTAATCTTTAAGGCATCTAATAGAATAACCATTTGTAAAAGAACCATGATCAGAAGTGGTATAGTTACTTCCACTAAAACCAACACCATCTGTTTTACTAGTAAAAAGTAAAATTTTGCTTTCTCTTTTATAAGGATTTGGTACAGTTGTAGACCAAAAACCTCCTAAATTATCTCCTTGTGCTACATAAGGTATAACACCTCCAGTTAACGCAGAAAACATTGATGTATTAGATCCTCCCGAAATCGAATCTTTCATTTTACTACCTGCAATCTTCTCTCCACCTAAATAATTAATAAGTATTGACCATTCATCTGCTGAAGGAACATGCCAACCAACTGGACATATATTTTCATACAGAATACTATAAAAATTATAAATTTTACCATATATTTTGCCTAAAGAATCATTGTTATTATAATTACACCATGCTGGACTAGTAGTTTTAGTCCACATACTCATATCTTTAATATTTGGTATTTTGTCGAAATTTTTGTACATACTTACTTTTAAATTTTCTGCCATCCAATGTTGTGTGCCAATATACACTGTCTTATAGCTATTACCATCTATATCAGTTATTCTTGGACCATATCCACTTGTAGGTTTATGATTTAATAAACTAATGCCAGGTATAATTAAAAAACTTCCTTTTTCAAATTCTAGTGTATCACCTGTAAATGATACTCTCAACTTTATATTGCTTGTATCTCCAGCTGGTCCTTGTGGTCCTTGTGGACCTGTATTACCCTTCAGACCTTGTGGACCTTTATCCCCCTTTACACCTTTAATGCCAGGTTGACTATTTAACGCATTCAATGTATATGGTACACTCATTAATTCTCTTACTGATGATATTTGATAATTTGATCCACCTAAAATATCTGTTTCTGATTTCACAAAATAAGGTCCTTTTGACCAATCAATTTTAGTAAAATCACCTGACAATATCGTTCCACCGCCAATATTAAAAGATGCCAAACCATTCGTATTTGTTGTAGGTGAATGTATTTCGCTATATATTATAGATCCTGCATCAGACAAATGTAAAATACTAATACGAATACTAACTTTTTGGTTTATTACAAGCACATTACCTTCATTTCTAATTAACATTTGATAACCAAACATCTGAGGTGCCTGAGCCCAAACAAATACAGATAATAATAAAGGTGTAAATAGTGTAATTATTTTTTTCATTAATTTACTTTTAAAATTTTAAATGATTGTACTTTAATGTTTTCTTTAAAAACCTGTAATATGTATGTTGATACAGGAAGTGAAGACATGTCAATATCTGTATGATTATTAAATATTTTATTTGACTGTATCAGTTTACCTTCTGCATCTTCCAATACATAATTCAAAGTTTGATTTTCAAATCTTGTAACTTCTAATGTAATTTGTTTAGTCGTTGGATTTGGAAAAACAGAAAAACAAAAATCTACATCTACTAACATAATACCTGCTGTGGTAATTTGATATGATTGTTGCACACCTTGACACACTGAACCATTGCTGTTATTTTCAGAAATATAAACAACTTGACCAATAGTAAAACTTGCAGAACCTGAAGCATTTGACATACTACCACCTGATGCACATATAGCATCCTGACTAAACGAATAAACATTCGTTATCAGTATAATAAAAAAAACTATAATTATTTTCAAAATATTTAGTTTAAAAACATCCTACTCTAAAAGCTTTTCGGAATCCGCTTTATTTATATTTTTTTTATATGATGAAATTGATTTTGGTTCAAGTTTTATTTTTACTTTTTGAATATTTTCGCTATTATTTGATATTTCACTATTCCCAGCCAATTTTAATAATCCAAGTAAATTTCCTTCTGCATTCAAACTTCCCCTTTCTTGTCCATTTACAACAACGGCTAATTCAAACTCAAGATCTTTAACTTTATAATTTGTTTTCGATCCATCGGATTTTAAATCTTCCATTTCCTCTAAAACAGCAACAATAAATTTTCTAACTTCCATAATTATTTTATAATCTTTAACTTAATGTAAGTTATCACTTCACAAATGACTGAATAAACAATGAAATTTGTTTAAAAAAACACGTACAATTTGTGCTTATTATTTACATTTTGTAAATTTGTGGTATATTAATATATTCATATGAAAACAATTGATGTTAATTCATTACTAATAATTTTAGGTCAAAACCTACACACTATTAGAAACGCAAGAAAAGAAACATTACAAGCTGTTGCATCAGAAATTGGAATAACCCATCCAATTATAAGCAAAATTGAAAATGGACGATATAATAACTTGCAATTAAATTTATTAGTTAAACTATGTAATCATTATAAGATTACTTTACAACAAGCTTTTTCTCTTGAAGTTGCAAATATTTTTCAATTAACACAACATAATAAAGAAGGGAATCAAAAATTAATAGGTCAAGAATTATCCTCTGGTTATGATCTCTATATCCAACAACTTAATCATGAAAATAAATATCTAAAAGAACAAATACAGTTGTTGTTAGATAAGATAGGTAATACAAAGTAATTTTTTTACAATACTGTCTGCGCTCCACTGGAAATGTTTTCCTTCGACATATTCAATCCACGTTTCTCCAGCACATCGCTATAAAAACACTTATTTATTAGTTCAATCTAAATTATTATTTTTTACAAACCATTCTACATACTCCATCAATTTTGTACCAAGATAATATGGTAAATTCATTAAGAGATATTGTTTTCCAGAAGGTGTTTTTGTTTTTTCTACACTAAATTGTCCTCCATAAATACGTACTGCATATTCGTGTGGTGCGGCATCAATAAACTGGTGTAATGACTTTAAAGAACCTGTTGCACCCGATTTAATTTCAATTGGAATGGCATAATTTTTATATTCTAAAATTAAATCAACCTCTGCATCGGATTGTTTTTTATCGCGTACCCAGAACATTGGTTTGTGCTCACTATAAGCATTGACAGAAATTAGTTCTTGCATAATCATGTGTGGAACAATGGCCCCTTTGTATGAAGAACTCAAATCTTTAATTTCTAGCATATCCGTTTGAATTTTCAAAGCATAATTCAAAAGTCCCGTATCTAAAAATTGGAGTTTGGGAGATTTTTTAAAATCCGGTTTAAGCGGAACTTCCACATCAGTTGTTGGGTAAATTAGTCGTATGATTCGTGCGTCATCTAGACTACGAAAGGCTTCCCCTACTTCTCTTGAACGATAGTTAGAATTTCCGAAATTTTGAAATTTTACACGTTGTTCAACATACAAATACGCATTGGAGATAATGTGTTTGGTAACCTTTCTATCTGTTTCGTTATCGGCATATTTTTCAATGTCATTTTTATATGTCGCCCATAAACTTTCGTATACTTTTGCTAAATCTCCGATATGACCTCTCTGAATTTCTGTTTGTACAACCTCTGGCATTCCCCCTACGATTGCATATCGATGAAACAAATCCATCAAAATAGTGTGCGCATATAAATTTAAAGGAATATGAAGTAATTGTTCGAGTGCGTTATCCTTTCCGATTGCACCTAAGTATTCTTGAAAATTCAAAGGGTGTAAATACAAAAATTCAACCCTTCCTACAGGAAAACTTTCCACATATTTCATCGCAAACTCCAATAGAGATCCTGCAGCAATTACATGTATATCTGGAGCTTCCTCATAAAAATAGCGCAACATTTGAATTGCCTTGGGAGACTCTTGAATTTCATCAATAAAAAGGAGTGTGTTTTGACGTTTTGATGCAGGAATGGAAAATCGTAAAAAAAGAACCTCTAAGATTGTTTCCACATCGTCATACATCTCAAAATAGGAGAAATGTTCATTTTTTTCTAGGTTTAAAAAAATGGAATGTGAATAATTTTCAGAAAAATACTTGATTAATGTCGTCTTACCGACCTGTCTTGCTCCGCGTAAAATCAAAGGCTTTCGAACTGAGTTATCTTTCCACTTAACTAAATCACTGTATATCTTTCTTTTAAAACTCATAACCAACAATTATTTGTAACAAAGTCAGGGCAAATATACATTATTTTTGTAACAAAGTAAGGGGTGTTTAATTATTAATATGTAACAAAGTCAACCCAAATCAGTTTAAAATTTGTAACAAAGTCAGGGCAATTTTAAAAATAATCATTTATACACCTCCAAAATCCATTCCCCAATTTCGGTTAATGCTTTTGGATTAAAAGTTTCTTCGATGGTTGCGTATTCTGATGGATTTCCAGTTTTTGCTTTTTGAAAGAGATGATTTAATCCTTTCAACGAAACAATTTTGTACTGTTTGTTTTCTGCGACTTTCAAAGACTTTTCAATGGCAGCAAGGTTTTCTTTCGCTGGCACTTGAAGGTCGAGTGTGCCGTTTAAAGCTAATACTTGACACGTTGTTTTTTCTAAAAATACGGATGGGTCAAGGTGTAAGAAATAGCGAAACCATGGAGAATTAATTTGGGCTAATAAACCATCTACATCCGCCTCTGTGACACGTGTAGCAGAATATTCAGCCATTAATTTTGTCGCATCTTTTTTGATTTGCGTGTTATCATTGGAAGTCATTACCATTGTATACAACTTCTCATTCAACGATGTGTTTTTCTTAATTTGTGCACTTGGAACACCGTTCACCTTACTGATTAATTGAGATTGTAACAGTAACAATTCTTTTCCTCGAATTCCTGTCCCAGCTAATAACACTATAAATGCAACCGTTTCTTTGTTGCGCGAAGCTACCATCGGTGCAATAATGCCACCTTCACTATGTCCAATTAAACCTATGGAGATAATATCATTACGAGTTCTTAAATAAGCAATCGCCGCTTCCACATCTGTTGCAAGATCACCTGTTGTTGCGCTGGCAAAATCGCCTCCCGACTTCCCTACTCCTCGATCGTCGAATCGTAGTACCGCTATCCCTTGTCGTGTGAGGTAATCCGACAACACTAAAAACGGTTTATGTCCCATCAGTTCTTCATCGCGGTTTTGAGGACCACTTCCTGAAATTAAAATGGCGCACGGAAATCGTCCATCTGCTTTCGGCAAGGTCAATGTACCCGAAAGAGCATGTCCACCAATCGGATTTATAAACGAAACTTCTTCCGAAATATATGGATATGGTTGTACTGGTTCTTGTGGCTTTCCTTGTGGTTGTTCTTCTACTAACAAACGTTGAAGATTCATTGCAAATGTCTTACCAAATTGGGTTACTTCACCATTTAGCGCATCGTTTGATACTAATTTCCCTTTATAGATGAATTGAATTTTGTCGATTTGAATCATTAATTCGTTGTTACTAAAAACGGTTGTATTTGTCGGTATACCTTTCGCTCCTTGGCTTGGGGAGTCCATGGTGGATACTAACCCATTTTCTGTTGAGTCGATATGAAAAACAAGCGGTAAGGACATTCCTGAGATGGACAATTCCCCTTTCCAGGTACCTTTAATGGATTGGGAAAAGGAAGTAAGAGTGGTTAGGAATAAAAGAATAAATAAGCATTTCATAGGGCAGGTATTTGATGTAAATTTAATGGATAAAAGCGGGAATTTGAACCATATAAGGCATATAAGTTTTAAGAGGTGGATGTTAACAAGGTAGTAGAATAATTTAGAATTAGCCGTGTAATCTAAATAAGTATTCTTGCTCATTTTGACCTGGAGTTGGTATATAGATTGCTTTTTTATGTAAACGAGCGACATCCATGATTGTTGTGTAGCCACTTCGGGAAATAATGGAATTACAACGGTAAAATAATGCATCCATTTCTTTCCAAGGGATTGGTTGAATTACCTCCAGATTTGAAGGGAGATTTGTTGTTGGATACACTTTTGGACAAATGCATTTTATTCGTTGTTTGGAAGTCTGTGCAATGGAAACTACTTTCTGAAAAAATTGTTGTGCATATGGTTCTGGTCCGCTAACAACTGCTAAAATAAAATCTTCCGTTGGGAATTCTCCTGCTTGAAAACGGGATTGAATTCCTACAAATTGAAGGTAAATGTTTGCAGTTGATTTACTTAATTTTCCAGCATAGGTATGTTTCTCATCATCTAACACCCATAAAGTAGAAAACTTTTTCAGTTGTTGAGTATGCCAATAGTTTGCGATTTTTTGAATCCCAACAACGGGCAACGAAACTTGATGTGTTACAAAAATGGACGGAATTATCGCATTTCTGAAACCATAACGATGATCTGAAATAATGCGTGTAATTGGTAAGGTTTGACAAAGTATCTCAACCAGGTTTAATTCGTATGCTATTTTACGTTTCAAACGAAAAAAATTGGAAGCCATTTCCACCCCCCATTTACCTGAACCAGAAAAATGCAAATCATACCCTTCAAAAGCAATAAAATCAATCGTTGGACAATATTCACGAAGGATAGAACTTTGCTTTTCGTTTCCAGCGAAATATATCGTGTTATTTTGACTAACTAATTGTTGAATTATTGGAATTGAACGTGCCACATGTCCCAAACCCCAGTCGTTGCAGGCATATAAGATAGTCTCATTTTCAACTTCTGGGAGATTCATAATGTAAAGGTAGAAATTTTGTACCTTTAAGCATTCAATCACACCTGAAAACACCAAGACATTTATCTGTATGCAACGTACTATCATCACTACTGGAGACGGTTCAAAAACGATTCATATTCCCGAATGGAATGAAAACTATCATTCTTCGCATGGCGCGGTACACGAAGCGAAACATGTATTCTTAAAGCATGGATTGGATCTTTTTTTTGGACAAGCAGAAATACGAATTTTAGAGATTGGTTTTGGTACAGGTTTGAATGCCATATTAACCTTAGCGGCGGGAATGGATAGTAGTTCTCACATCCACTACGAAGGATTGGAAGCGTTTCCAATTTCAGAAGAAGAAATGATAGCATTGGAATACGACACCCTTTTGGAAAGCGACTTTCTTAGAGAGCAATATAAAACTTTACATCAAACTCCTTGGGAGACTTCCAATGCAATAACACCAAAATTTACGCTTACAAAGATTCAAAACGAACTTCAAAAACAAACTTTTCCAGCTAAAAAATTTGATCTTATCTATTTTGATGCTTTTGGTCCGCGTGTACAAGAAGGTATGTGGACACAAGAAATATTTCAAAAATTGTATGAAACACTAGTAACTGGTGGGGTTTTGGTAACCTATTGTGCAAAAGGACAGGTAAAACGAGATTTGAAAGCGGTTGGATTTTTAATAGAAGCATTGCCTGGACCTCCAGGGAAAAGAGAGATGACGAGAGGAAAAAAACTTTAAAAAAATTACCACTTCTATCTTTTACAAAATCAACTTTTTGACTAACTTAATGTAGATAATAACTTAATTATCTATTAAAATGCTAGTAAAAACGTATGGTAGCGCTGTTTTCGGATTAGAAGCTACAACTATCACCATCGAGGTAAATGTGTGCTCAGGTGTAAATTTTATTTTGGTTGGATTGCCCGACAGTGCCGTTAAAGAAAGTCAACAACGTGTTAAAGCAGCGATTAAAAACATTGGATTAAAATTTCCAGGAAAAGAAATCACAGTCAATATGGCTCCTGCAGATATTCGCAAAGAAGGTTCCACCTTTGATTTGCCAATTGCATTAGGGATTTTAGCTGCAAGTGAACAACTCAATAAAAACAAACTTGGTGATTACATCATCTTGGGAGAGTTATCCCTTGATGGTCACATTCAAGCTATGAAAGGAATTTTACCTATTGCTATTCAAGCTAAAAAAGATGGATTCAAAGGAATTATTGTTCCAAAAGAGAATGCAGAAGAAGCAGCGATTGTGCACGAACTAGAAGTCTATGGGGTGGATACATTAAACGAAGTAATAGATTTTTTAAATGGAACAAGTGAATTAACCCCAACAGAATTTAACATCGAAGCAGAATTTGAGAAAAAATTAGATGAACTTTCCGTCGATTTTTCAGATGTTAAGGGACAGCTAAATATCAAGCGTTCTTTCGAAATTGCAGCTGCAGGTGGTCACAATGTGATTCTTATCGGCCCTCCAGGAGCAGGGAAATCCATGCTCGCCAAACGTCTACCAACCATTTTACCTCCTATGAGTATGGAAGAAGCCTTAGAAACAACCAAAATTCATAGTGTTGCGGGAAAGATGGGGAAGAAAATTGGTTTGGTTACCGAACGTCCATTTCGTAAACCGCATCATACGATTTCCAATGTTGCACTAGTAGGTGGTGGTGGATATCCCCAACCGGGAGAAATTTCTTTAGCACATAACGGTGTCTTATTTTTAGACGAACTTCCGGAATACCAACGTACCGTGCTAGAAGTTATGCGTCAGCCGCTAGAAGACCGAAGTGTATCTATCTCTAGGGCAAAATTTACTGTTGATTACCCTGCAAGTTTTATGTTGATCGCAGCAATGAATCCATGTCCGTGTGGGTACTACAACCACCCGGAGAAAAAATGTGTTTGCGGAACTGGCGTAGTTCAAAAATATTTGAATCGTATTTCAGGTCCACTTTTAGATAGAATCGATTTACATGTGGAAGTCACTCCTATTTCCTACGATGAACTAACTGTTTCCTCTCCACAAGAAGGAAGTAAGGCTATCCGAGAACGCGTCATAGAAGCGCGTCTAATTCAAAAAGTTCGATTTGATAAAAGTGAGGGAGTACATTGTAATGCACAGATGACGACCAAAGATTTAGAACAATTTTGCAAACTACAAACTAATGTAAACGAGATCCTAAAAAATGCGATGGATCGATTAGGTTTGTCGGCACGGGCATATGATCGAATTTTAAAGGTTGCACGAACGATTGCGGATTTAGATGGTGAAGAAACGATAACAGCAGGACACATTTCGGAAGCTATACAATTCCGAAGTTTGGATAGAAATGGTTGGGCTGGTTAGTAAATGAAACAATATCTTAATCTTTGCGTAAACAAAATAATAAAATTGTAGATATGTTAAATTTCCGTACCCAACTTCTATCTTTTCTATTGGTATTTATATCGTTAGTATCTTTTGGTCAAACCAAACAAAAGGCAACAACAACGAATGATCGTGTACAACGAAAATTAGATAGTCTTTTACTTGTTTCAACTGCTAAAAATCAATTAATTGAAAAATTAAAAGCAGACAATAAGCACTTGCAAGCTATGGTGGATGCTTCTAAAATTAATCAAACTTCCTCTAAAGACAAAGCAAGTGATTGTACGGAAAAATTGAATGAACAAGCGGATGACATAAGAAAACAACGTATTGAAATTGATCAATTACTATTAAAAATAAAGACATTAGAAGCACAACTTGGCAAAACAGTAACAAAAGAAACTGTGGCGGAAGTAGCGCCTAAAGCTCCCATACACACAGTTAAAATCGGTACGCAAACATGGATGACTAGTAATTTAAATGTGACTACTTTCAGAAACGGAGATCCAATTATGGAAGCGCAATCTGTCGAAGAATGGGAACGTTGTGGAAAAAAGAAAATTCCAGCTTGGTGTTGGTATGACAATGATGGGAAATTGGATAAAAAATCTGGTAAATTATATAATTGGTATGCCGTTAATGATCCTCGTGGATTAGCTCCAGAAGGATTTCACGTTCCAAATGAAGAAGATTGGAAAACATTAGTTAATCAATTAGGTGGTGAATCTGAAGCAGCTCCAAAAATGCGTTTAGGAAAAGAATGGGGGGATTCCGCTACTGTCGTACACAGTAAAACAAACTTTGCAGCAGTTCCAACAGGATGGAGATTAACCAGTCCAGATGGAACTTCATTTACAAGCGAAGGTGCCTATTGGTGGTGCGCTACCCCTTTATCGTTAAAATTTGCTTGGACACGTTACGTAATTTTCTTCTCCAGAGAAGTAAAAAGTTACTGTTACCCAAAAGCTAGTGGTTTAGCTGTACGTTGTATTAAAGACTAGGAAAACATATTGAAATTACTTCCTGTTTTTTAATACTTTTCGTAGCAACCTGTGTTAACTTTTTAGTAATAGGATTGATTAATAAAAGGTAGTCTGCTTTATCTAGCGCAATTTCTAAATCATGCGAACTAAAGATGGTACACAAATTATTTTCGCCCGTACACTTTTTAAGTAGCTCGATAATTTTCCACTTATTTTCATAATCTAAAAAAGCAGTCGGCTCATCTAATAAAACTAATTTAGTTTGTTGTACCAATGCTTGTGCTATTGCAACTAATTGTTTTTCGCCATCACTTAATTCATTTGTAAACTTAGTTTTTAGAAATTCAATGGATACTAATTGAATAATAGAATCAACCACTTCTTTATCGTTTGAATCTGTTAATCCAAAGACATTTGTATATGGAACTCTACCTAATAATAAATAATCGAATACACTTAAATTTTCTATCCCATTAAATGTAGATCCGACAAAAGAAACCTGTTTTGCACGTGATTTATTTGGTAGGGAATTTACATGTATTTCATTCAAAAAAACATCCCCGGAAATCGTTGATATTGTTCCAATTAGCGTTTGTAGAAAAGTAGATTTACCAACTCCATTTCGACCTATCAAAGCATACAATTTACCTGGAAGTAATTGTAAATCCTGCACTTCTAACAATGAAGATCTATGTCCTATTTCCGCTTTTTCAATTCGAAGCATGTATTCTATTTTTAAGTAAAATCCAGATTACTATTGGCGCTCCAAATAATGCTGTAATACTATTCAAAGGTAATTGGATCATAGCTTCTAAATGTAAAATCAAAAGGTCACAACTCAATAGTAATATGGCTCCTAACATGGCAGACGCAACAATTAAAATCCAATGATTGCATGTCTTAAAAATAATTTTAACAATATTAGGAACCGCTAAACCAATAAAAGCGATTGGACCGCAATAGGCAGTAATCAGCCCTGTAAAAACAGCAACACAAATGATTACTAACGTTTTCACCCATTTAATATTCACCCCCAATATTGCCGCTTTTTGTTCTCCAAGAACATACGTATTTAAAGGTTTAACTAAAAACAACAAGAGTAAAACAGCAAACAAAAAACAAAAGATAATTGTAGGTAATTGATTAAAATTAACTTGCTGTAACGATCCAAATCCCCAAATAGTAAAAGCTTTTAATGCATTGACATCCGTATAAGATTGTAATACTTGAATGATAGAATTAGTGAAACTTCCTAACATGATACCAATTATTAGTAAGGAAACATTCGAACGAACAAATCTACTAAATATGAGAAGTAATAAACTATAAATTAATGCTCCAAAGATGGCTGCAGAAATAACTCCAACTGTGGAACTAAACAAGGAAAAACCAGACATTAATGCAAGTGCTACAAACAAACTAGAACCTGTACTTATGCCAAGTATAGAAGGGCCAGCTAGTGGATTATTGAAAAAGGTTTGCATCAACAAACCTGCAATCGACAAACCAGCTCCGGCGAGAATAGCTATGGAAGTCCGCGGTAAACGTAGTTCCCGAAAAATAACTTGACTTTGATTTAATTCATCGAAAGAGAACAAGCCATTCCATGCATCCGAAAATGTAAGTAAAACTTCACCAGTTTGCATATGAATGATCACTAAAATCACTAAAAGAAAACTTAAGATCAAGGTATTTCTAAAGAACTTAGAACGATTCATTCTTTTAATTTTTGATAAAAGTAAAGCTTTTTATTCGAAAGCCCTCCTCTATTCAGTTGGATATAATCCGACAATACGTGTTGTGGTTCGATTGCGCTATTTTCCCAAAAATAATTAGCATTGTGCGAGTAACAGTAAATATTCTTGGTTTTAAACGCTTGAAAAAAGCGATATTTAGGATTCACACGAACTAAAGCTTGAAAAGAAGATACACCTGGGTCGATCCAGATGGAAGCATCATTATGTGCCTTCAAACAATGTTCCAAGGAAAAAGAAACGCTTCCAGTTCCTTGTGAATTTTTCTCTTGATAATCGAAATACGCATCATGAAAAATATGCGCTGCATAACTATTTCCCGCTGGCATATACCATAAATCACCAATCAAACAACCAGCAATAAGTGTCCGTTTATTTTTCTGTTTAATGGCTTGTTTTTTTAACGCGTTGTATTCCTTAGTGACCTTAGCAAAATACCGATTTGCCATTTTTACCTTCCCAGTCAATACACCATATAATTTTATCCACTCCGCCTTACCTAGCGGGTCATTCTCCCTCCAATCATAATTTGGCAAACAAACGATACCCAATTTATTCAATTTGTCTTCCACCACCGGATACGATCCAAAACCATCAAAAACAAGGACATTAGCACCCGTTTTTACAACTTTCTCGGGATTCAACTGGGCTAAATTTTCAAATTCACCCACCCGATTTGAAGCGATATTTCGCAATAATGTAGGATTCCACACATATTTTCGATGGGTAATTCCTTTTATCGTTGAAATTTCATGTAATTTATGTAACATTCCTATCGGGGTAGCAGACAAAGCAATCAAGCCTTTTATAGGAATGTGAATTGGCTGGACATCAATCGCTAAAAGAGGAAATTGACCTGCAGAGAGTAAAGCATATTTTCGTTCAATTTTTCCTTTTTCTGGATCGATAATTTGAAGTTCCGTATAATTAGATTTCTCAATTAATTTAAAATTATTAGCATGTTGGATTGCAGAAAAAAGATTGAATTTCGTGCTTTTAGGTTGTTCGCCCTCCTTGCATGAAAAAAGCAAAAAGAATGTGAATAAAAAAGCGCAATAAATATATAATCGAGACAACATGAAACAAAATTAAATAAACAACCGACTTAATTCACTTTTTACTTTCTACTTTTTACTTTCCACTTTTTACTTTTAACGTATCTTTGTATATATACCATACTGATATTATGAAATTTGAAGATTACCGCATATCCCCAACCATAAAACGTCAATTGGAAGAGTTGGGTTATCACAGACCTACAGACATCCAATTTAAAGCTATCGATCCTATTCTTCGTGGAGAGGATGTATTAGCCATTGCACAAACCGGAACGGGTAAAACTGCTGCATTCGTAATTCCAATTATTGAATTATTGAATACCCGTTTTGAAAAACACAAAAAGACACCTGGAATCACGTGTCTTGTATTGGCACCTACTCGAGAATTAGCCTTACAAATTACCGGCGTATTTCAAAAAATAGGAAAAGGATCCAAAGTAGTGTCTGCATGTATCTTCGGAGGAGTGGAACAAGATCCTCAAATTTCAAAATTAAATGATGGTGTAGACGTTTTGGTTGCTACACCAGGTAGAATGTTCGACTTGGTTTCCCAAGGACATTTAAAAATTGACAATGTAAAAATATTATGTATCGACGAGGCTGATTTAATGCTTGCTTTGGGATTCATTAAAGATATTACCGATTTATTAAAACATATTCCTTCCAAAAGACAGACCTTATTTTTCTCCGCAACTATTACTAAGAAAATTAAAGAATTAGCATATTCCGTTGTTAGAAATGCGATACGAATTCAAATTTCACCTAAAAATCCGGTAGCAAAAAATATTACGCATGCCGTAGTTTTTGTAGAGATGGACGATAAGCGATTCTTTTTAGAAAACACCTTGAAAGAATACGAAGGATCTAAGTTTGTAGTTTTTGTGAGAACAAAAGTCAGAGCAGAACGTGTGGTTGCAGCAATGGAACGAGTAATGGTCAAATCCGAATTTTTACATGGAGGATTGGATCAAAAAGAACGTTTTGCTGTATTAGATCGTTTTAGAAGTGGTGAAAATATGGTGTTAATTACCACAGATGTTGCTGCTAGAGGAATTGACATTCCAGATGTAGACTATGTAATTAACTACGATTTACCAGAGGATCCAGAAAACTATGTACACCGTGTTGGTAGAACAGGTCGTGGAAACAAAAAAGGTCAGGCACTTGCTTTTTGCAGTAAAGAAGAAAAAGCCTATTTAGCGGAGATTGAAGAATACACTGGAGAAGCAATTGAACACTATGAATTAGAAAATGGCGAGTACCAAGATATTTTAAAAGATTCCGAAGACGGAAATTACAATTGGCAAAAATTAATTAAAGATGCCAATAAAGAAGATGGAAAAGAAGAAGAATGGTAATCAAATTATGATTTATGAATTATGATTTGAAGAATAATACAATTATTTAATTATATAAAATGAAAAAACAATTACTACTACTTTGTTTGCTTTTCGCAACATTCATATCAAACTTACATGCACAAGAAAAAAAACGTAAGTGTTATGCGAATGTACATTTAGAAAACCACAAAAAAAACAATCCAAATCTTTCAAAAGAAATTGAATTAAATGAAGTTTTCATAAAACAATGGATTTCCTCGAATGGAATGGAAAATAAAACAAGAAAATCCATCGTAATACCAGTTGTATTTCATGTTGTATATCATAACAGTGAAGAAAATGTTTCTGAAGCACAATTATTGTCTCAACTAGAAATAATGAATGAAGACTATTCTCACACGAATAGTGATACTTTAACGAAATCCCATCCTTTTAAAAAATATGCTGGAAGTTTAGATGTTCAATTCAAACTTGCAGTTCAAGACCCTAATGGGAATGCAAGCACTGGAATTACTCGTACGCAAACAACTACGATTTTCGGAGAATCTAATTTAGACGATGTAAAATCGACTGTAAAAGGCGGACAAGATAATTGGGATCCAACTTCGTATTTAAATATTTGGGTAACCAACTTCGATCCAAATGTGGGATTATTAGGGTATGCAACTTTTCCAACGGAATTAAATAGTACTCCAAGTTTGGACGGTGTGGCGATTCAACACAATGCAATTGGCAACATTGGTACTGCTGGAACAAATGGTTATAATTCAAACGCTAAAGGACGAACGGTAACCCATGAGGTAGGACATTGGATGAATCTTTTCCATATTTGGGGGGATGATGAGTGCGGCGATGATTTAGTAGCAGATACAGAGCCTGCAGATTCTGCAAATTATCATTGCCCTACTTTTCCTTGTCATCCAAAAAATATATGTGGTTCAAGTGAAAACGGAGAAATGTTCATGAACTTTATGGATTATACAAGTGACGATTGTATGAACATGTTTACCATGGGTCAGGTAGCACGAATGGATGCAACACTTGCTGGGCCAAGAAAAAACCTTGCTAATTCAAAAGGTTGTATTCCTGTTCAAACTACTCCATTCAATAATTTCAATCTTAACGTAATGTATGGAGTTTTACCGAATCCTACCAATGGAACATTTGTATTTGCAATTTCAAATGAGACAGGATTAAATGCTGAGATTATCCTTATTGACATGTTGGGCATCCCCGTGAAAAACTTTGGAAGAATGATAAATAACAATACGACAATACATTGTGAAGATTTACCTAATGGTGTATATTTTTTAAAAGTTAATAATGATACTTTTTCTTCTGAAATAAAACTTATTATTAGCAAACAATAATGAAACTCTTTTTTAAATTATCCTTGAGTTTGTTTTTGTCGGTTACAGTCTTAGCTTCATGTGGAAGTATTCAAACTTCAAGCCGGGCAAATTCTAAAAAATCGGAAATTATATTTATAACTATAGAGTTCTATAGTAAAGGTGCTGGCATCGACTTTAAATCCAAAAAATTATTGGAAGAATTTATACTTTCCTATCAAGAGACCAATAAAGTTGTACTCAAATACACTATTGCAAAACATGGTAAAGAAGGAGAAATCAATTACGAATTCACCCTAAACCAATTATCAAAGAAAGAAAAAGCCAAATTCATAGAAGCACTCAAAGAAAATATAAAAACCGCAAAGAATATCCGGATTTCACAGATTACAGAAAACAAAATAGAATCCACTATTGAATTGGAAAAATAAACCATAAAAAAAAGCATCCTTTTGAGATGCTTTTTTTTATTAGGGTATGAATTAGTGTTGGTGACCGTGTTCTCCATGAACGTGTCCATGTGCAACCTCTTCTTCTGAAGCGTCTCTTACACCAATAATTTCTCCTTCAAAATGCAAATCAATACCAGCTAAAGGATGATTAAAGTCCATTTTTACAAATTCTTCGTTAATATCTAAAACTGTTCCTAAAAGTTGGTGTCCTTCGTTGTCAGACATTGGAACTTTAGCACCAACATAAATTTCATCTGTATTCATTTTACCGTCTTCCATGTGAAATACATCTACTGGAATCATTGCAATTTGCTCATCCGATGGAATACCGTATGCATTTGCACTTTCAATAGCAAAAGCGAACGTATCACCAATCGTTTTACCAGAAATATTCACTTCAAAGTCAGGAATAATTGCTTGTACGCCATATAAGAAAACCATTGGGTGCTCAGATGTTGTTTCTTCAATTTTTTCTCCTGTCTTGTGGTTTGTCAACTTGTAATTCAAGGAAACAACTTTGTTTGCTTCAATTTTCATAAGGTTTGTTTTAAAATTTGGAAATAAAAGTACGAAAGATATTGTTTGTGTAGATCTACTATTAGATATTTTCAATCATACTTACTTTCTCTAAAAATTTCTCTTTCAACTCTTCATCTAAAATTCCACCTTCCAAGGAAAAATTTTGATGGTATTGTGGTAAGGTATAAACAGCAGATATTACCGCTCCATGACGAGGAAAACGATCCACTGCATGTTCTAAAACTCCCATCCCTCCTCTTGGTCCAGGTGCAGTCGACAATAAAAACAACTTTTTATCTTCAAACATTTTTAATTCCACTCTCGAAACCCAATCAAACAGATTTTTAAATACTACTGCGTAACTACCATTGTGTTCCGCAAAAGAAATAATTATCAAATCGGATTCTTTTAGTTTTTGATGAAATAAAACCGCATTTTCAGGTAAACCCTCTTCGGTTTCTAAATCCACCGAATAAATTGGTAAAGGATAATCATTCAAATCCAACACCTCTACAGAAGTGCTATTAAATTGATTCGCTGCAAAACTTGCAAATTCCTTATTGATTGACTTTTTACTGTTGGAAGCTCCAAATGCTACTATTTTCATTATTTTATATAAATTAATTTTTCTTTTTCTACTTTCATTTTTAAAAACCCAAAAACAACGGTACATTGGTTCCCTTGGATATCTTCGACTGTACCGGTTTGTTTTGTTTCAATTAATTTCACTGTTGAACCTACAACAATCTTTTCCTGTAAATAAGGATCTTTCTTTTCTACTTGAACTTTTTGTTTTTTTGATTTTTTTACCGGTACACCCACATTGGCTTTTAATGTTTCCAAACGACGTGCTTCCTCTGATTTTGATTTTTCAACTGATATGTATTTTTTAATTTCTTCTAATAAAGGTTGATTAATGTCTTTTTTTCGACTCTTTGTCACAAAGCGACCAATAAATTGATGAAATTTTTTTCCTAAAACAATAAAGGAATTGTTAATCGCAACATTCTCTTGCATTGCTTTGTATTTTTCATCGTAACGCTTTTTTTGTTCTTCAAAATGCACTTTTGTACGTTGCGCTACTTCCTGGGCTTCGATGTGCTCTTTATTCAATTTTTCCAGATAGGTCTTCTCACTTTGTAATTCACTCAACAACTTGTCCATATTGACCTTTTGTTCATTGACTTTAGACTTTGCTTCGTGTATCAGATCCAAAGAAATACCATTCATTTGAGCTACTTCGAAAGTGAAGGAACTTCCTGGTTGTCCAACAGAAAAACGATACAAAGGTTCTAACGTTTCGGTGTTAAATAGCATGCATCCGTTGATAGCATTTTTTAATCGATCCGCTTTTAACTTGATGCTTGCATAGTGCGTTGTAATTACACCAAAACATTTTTTATTATACAAATGTTCAAAAAACACTTCTGCCAGAGCTCCTCCTAAATCAGGATCTGAACCGGTACCAAACTCATCTAATAACAATAACGAACGACGATTGGAAACTTCCAAAAAGTACTTCATCCGTTTTAAGCGATAGGAATAGGTGCTCAACTCATTTTCGATGGATTGATTATCCCCAATATCACTCAAGATTCGTTGGAAAAAACTCATTTTACTATTTGGATGAACAGGAACTAACAATCCAGACTGCAACATCAATTGCATCAAACCTATCGTTTTTAACGTAATACTTTTCCCTCCAGCATTCGGACCAGAAATGACCAGCATTCTTGAAAACTTGTCTAATAATATCGTTTGAGGAAACGTCTTTTTCCCTAAATTTTTATTGTTTTTCCATAAAATTGGATGAACCGCATCGATCAATTCAATACATTGTTCGTCGGAAATAGAAGGTAAATCCGCTTCAAGTTCAATCGCCAAACGTGTTTTAGCATGAATAAAATCGAGTTCGACTAGTAATTCATGGTAGCCTTTAATTAATGGTAGATGATGTGATATATCTGCTGTTAATTGCTTTAATATTCGGAATATTTCTTTACGCTCATCGTCGATTAATAATTCCAATTCATTATTTAACGGAATATTTACTTGAGGTTCGATAAAAGTCAAACTACCCGTTTTGGAAGAACCAGCTACGGAACCTGGAATTTTTCGTTTGTGCGTTGAAACAACTGTTAATACCCTACGTTCGTTAACAAAAGCTTCTTTGGTCTCCCCTAGTAAACCTTCTTTTACCAAGCGACGCATTTCACGTTCAAAATTTCGATTTATTTGATTTTTCAACACTTGCATTTGTTGTCGAATCGTCAACAGCATAGTAGAAGCATCGTCTTTAATCGCACCTTTGGTATCAAATACCTTCTCTATGGCTTCAATAATTTCTTTGGTATAATATACATCCGAATTCAATGTAACCAGCATAGGGAAATCCAATTCACGTTTATCGAAAAAATGAAGGATTGAATTGACTAATTCACTCGCTCTATAAATTCGAACAACCCCTTCTTGGGATAAAACCGAACCATGAATAGGTAGTAAAATTAATTCTTTGGTTAATTCCTCAAATTGTAGTCCTGGAAAAGCTTCTCCTGTAGTACGAATTGTAAGAAATTCTTTCACCTTTAACAATTCCTTTTGGATATCTCCTAACTGTGGGATCGGTTGTAAATCTGCTAATCTTTTTTGGGAAGTGACACCAATAGCAAAATCTTGCAACCACTCTTGAATGGTTGTAAATTCTAAATCCTGTAGGGTTTGTTGATCAATGGATGTCATAGTGTAAAATTATGGAAAATTCCTACATTTGTTACTACACAAAACAGTACTATGAAAATTATTTCTTTTAACGTTAATGGCATTCGTGCAATCGCTCAAAAAAACTTCTTTGAAGACATGGAGTCTCACAATCCAGATATTATCTGCCTTCAAGAAACCAAGGCGACAGTAGATCAAGTAAAAGACACTGTAAAAAGTTTATTCGGTTATGAAGTCTACGCAAACGAAGCGGTTAAAAAAGGATATTCAGGCACGGCTATCCTTACGAAACATACTCCTATTTCGGTAAGTTTTGACATACAAATTGAAGAACATGACCAGGAAGGAAGAGTAACTTGTGCGGAATTTGATGCGTTTTATTTGGTGACTGTATATACTCCTAATTCTGGAGGTGAATTAGCTCGTCTAGGATACCGAAAAACATGGGATGCTGCCTTTTTAGACTATTTAAAAGAATTGGAAGATAAAAAGCCAGTACTTGTTTGTGGCGATTTAAACGTTGCCCATAAGGACATTGATTTAGCACGACCAAAAGCAAATTACAATAAGTTTGCAGGATACATGCAAGAAGAAATTGACGGAATGGATAATTACCACAAAGCTGGAATTATTGATACGTTCAGACACAAACATCCTGAAACAGTTAAATATTCCTGGTGGAGTTATAGAGGAGGTGCTAGAGAGAAAAACGTAGGCTGGCGGATTGATTATTTCTTAGCTTCAGAAAAATTACTTCCAATGATTGATGAGGCATTTATTCTTAACGAAGTTCATGGATCTGATCATTGTCCTGTAGGAGTAGTGATTAAAAAAATTACAGATTATTGATTAATTTACAGAATAAAAAAGGTCCGAATTTCAATGAAATTCGGACCTTTTTATAAAAATAAATGTGCTCTTTTATTCTGCAATTTCTAATGTCGCAGAGGAAGTTTGGAAAGCTCTATCCACTTTTTTGAATAATCCTTGTAAAACTTTTCCTGGACCAACTTCAACAACTTCAGTCGCTCCATCAGCAATCATTTGTTGCATGGTTTGCGTCCAACGAACAGGTGCAGTTAATTGTTCAATCAAATTCTTTTTAATTTCAGCTGGATCCGTAATTGCAGAAGCCGTTACATTTTGATACACTGGACAAATTGGTGTAGAAAATTCCGTTGCCTCAATTGCTTTTGCTAATTCTTCTCGTGCTGACTCCATTAAAGGTGAATGAAACGCTCCACCAACTTGTAAAAGAACTGCCATTTTCGCACCAGCTTCTTTCAATTTAGTACACGCTTCTTCTACTGCTGTTGTTTCACCAGATATAACTAATTGTCCAGGGCAATTGTAATTTGCAGCTACTACTACTCCGCTAATTTCAGCACAAATATCTTCAATCACTTTATCCTCTAATCCAATAATTGCAGCCATCGTAGAAGGTATTGACTCACAAGCTTTTTGCATAGCTAACGCACGTTTATGCACTAAGTTTAATCCATCTTCAAAACGTAATGTTTTATTTGCTACCAAAGCTGAAATTTCCCCTAAAGAGTGACCAGCAACCATCGCTGGTTTAAATGAATCCCCTAAACAAGCCGCCAAAATCGTTGAATGCAAAAAGATTGCAGGTTGAGTAATCTTCGTTTGTTTTAATTCTTCATCTGTTCCATAAAACATAATTTTATGAATTTCAAAACCTAAAATCTCATCTGCTTTTAAAAATAATTCTTTAGCGATTTCGGAAGAATCAAAAAGATCTTTACCCATTCCTGAGAACTGAGCACCTTGACCTGGAAATACGTATGCTTTCATTATATAAAAATTTCAAATTAAACGTGAACAAATATACTCTTTGTATAAGTTATATCAAAAAAAAAACTCCTCGACATTACTGCCGAGGAGTTAAATCTAAAAAGAATTAATTCTTATTGAAGAACTGTGAATTTCTTTGAAACAACGTTGTTGTCAGAAATTACGTTTAATACATACATACCATTATTCATAGCTTTAGTATCAATAGTCATCACATTTGTTCCTGCATCACCTTTCAATGATTTGTTAGCGTAAACCACTTTTCCAGATAAGTCCGTAACTGTTATATTAACATCCATTGCATTTTGCAAATCAAACGCCACGTTTAACGCTGTACTAACTGGGTTTGGATATACTTTAACAGAAGCATTAGCATCTAATTCAGTTACACCATTCACGGTTTGTGGAGAAACATTGAACGCTACTGCAGGAGTGTATAAATAACCGAAACCAGTTCTGTAATATTTACCATTTAAATATACTGGATTTACTGGTTGGTAATCTTGTAAATACCCCCCAAACATAGAAACAGATAACTTATCGTATCCAAATGCTAAAACTGAATCTTTAGAATGGATACAAGCTAAATAACGTTTGTTATTCTCAAATCTTACTGGACTATCAAATTTAACATATTCATAATTCCAAATAGAAGTATCTTGAAGCGTATATTCTTGACGATCCACTAATGGAATTAAGTTTTTAAATCCAAAAACTGTATCACCCATACTTGTAAATTTATCCGCCCATTCGTAAACATTGATTTTTACTAATTGACCTTTAACTGCTTTTCTTTCCTTATTGAAAGCAGCGAAAGTAATTCCGTCTGCTTGAAGACGACTTGCATTTTTATCCGATAATACGATACAAGTTCCTTGCTCATACCCAGAAGTAGCAAATTCTGTTGATGCTAAATATACAGGTCCTGACCAATCCGGAACATTTTTATAGGTTTGTTTTGTACGATAATTATCTGTATAAGAAGAGATAGTAGCAATTGCAAACACTGAATCAGCAATGTCAAATGTGTAGGAATAGGAATTATCAATACTATTTTGTTCTTGGTCCAATAAATCTTTGAAATCAGCAGCAGATGTATTTGTTTTATAATTAGAAGTATCCACAAAATTCACTGTATAAGTTACTTTGTATACTCCTTTTGCTAAGTCAAATTTAGGTGCGAAATTGGTCTTGAAACCAAAAAATTTAGTAGTATCTTTTGGCTTTAATCTTAAAGTATCTACATCATTAATCCATAAACTTGAATCACGGTAAAGAATTTTATTTTCAAATTCAAGTTTCACTTTCGCTCTAAAAGCAATATGTGTTTTAAGACCGTTGTTCTTAACTTGTAATCCAAATGCCATATTTACATCTCCTTCTTGAACCAAAGCAGTTACATTGGTACGAACTCTTGGAGCAACAACGCTCGTTCTGTCAATTTTTAAATCGTAATCGTATGTTTTCATTTTACCTACATACCCAGATACAGGCTCTTTACTCAAAACCTTTCCAATTTTAAGACCATCCGTATTTCCAATAACAAATAAAGGAATTGTAATTGCTAAAGCTGCTTGATCCACCGCTGTTTTAGTACTATTACCACCTGCGTAAGTTTCTGAATCAACAGAGCTTATTATAATAACCGCAGCTGCTCCAGCAGCTTGAATATTTATCAATTTTTGTTTATACCTCATCGGTGCACTGTTATATGTACCACCAGAATACACCACGGCGATATTACCTGCTAAATCTGCAGCATTTGTAATATTTGCACCTGTTGAATCCTTCACCAGAACAAACTTAGCTGTAACAGCAGTTTTCATAACATCATCAATACCCCAAAAAGGACCAACAGGGCCATCCAACCAAGCATAGCATTTGTTATCTGCAGTACCTGTTACCTTGTAGGTACCTTTAATACTTGCCGGGCTACTCACTTCAATTACAACGCTATCCAATCCTGGATATCTTTGAGCGAAAAAACTGCCAGTTATAAATAACGTAGCAAAAAGTAAAATAATTTTCATAAGTTAAATTTTAAATGAACAATCAAATTTAGAAATAAATGTTAAGAAATCATAAAATAATACTACAAAGTAATTAACATACTTTTTTCAAATCTTAATCTTACATTTTTATCATTTAATTCTTATCAAACCTAAGATGATAGAAATGGTTTATAGTTGCCTATTCTAAAGTTATTTCACGAAATAAAAGCTTTGAGTCCTCCTAATTTTTCAGACTATAAATCCAACTGATAAACTAAATCAATTTTAAACATCCAAGGAGTAAGTTTTGAGACTGCCGTACTGATTGCATGCCCATTTGTATCTAAAAGGTAATTACCTACTGCCATAGAGCTTCGATTATGATTACTGGTTTGACTCACCTCTTTAAAAACAAGGGATTCTTTTGATGAAAATAATAAATTATACTGCGCACTTAAATGCAAATCTAACGCATCTCGTAAACGAATATTAAAGCCTACATTAGGTGTTAATTTCCAACTATTTTGATTTAAATTAACATCTAACGTCTTAGCAATTGGTGTATTTCCAACATAAATAACAGATGAATTTGTAGACGAAATGTTAGTTGCTAATTTTTTCTGGTAAAAGAAATAATCCAATTGTAATCCAAAACGAAATTTCAAAATACTCACAATACCTTCATCAATATCGTCGTCCGTTTCCGAATATTTAACATCTCTTTTTAACAATGGTAATTCATACCCGACACCAGTACCAACTTCTGTATACAAAGCCTTTGACGCAAAAGAATTTAGAGACAACATAGCATGTAAAGGATTAAAAATAATACGATTAGAATATTCTTTTTCGAATAAACCTAAATCCAAGCCAATATTTGTAAACGATTGATCTATTCCAATAAATTGATTAAGATTAACACCAGAATGCGCATCCAAAAACTGTAAATTAACGCTATTGAAATTGGACGTTAATCGATTAGTGAACAAACCTAATTTTATATACGTATTATCGAAATCTTCGGAAGATTTCTTAATAGTATCTTGAGCAAATGTTACGGACGATAGCAAAACGAGAAGTGAAAAACAGATTTTTTTCATAGGAAAAGTTTAGTAAAAACAAAAAAGGTTGTCCTAAGACAACCTTTTAATCACAGTACTCGAGGCGGGACTTGAACCCGCACGCCCATACAGGCACAGGATTTTAAGTCCGGCGTGTCTACCAATTCCACCACTCGAGCAGACTTAAATTTATTGAGCGAGAAACGAGATTCGAACTCGCGACCCCGACCTTGGCAAGGTCG
>CANGOF010000022.1 GCA_947455515.1 Flavobacteriia bacterium | reverse complement strand
GGGGTGCGTAATCCCGCTATCGATAATAATAAATTATGGAAAGACGACGGATTACCTAAATGTGGAAATATTTGGATCAATGAGTTGCGTTTAACAGACTTTCAAAACAATGGGGGTTCTGCAGCAGTAGCTCGAATGCAGGTTCAAGCGGCTGATTTTGCGAATGTTTCTGTTTCTGGAAATTATGCTGGGGTAAACTGGGGAACGATTGAAAGTCGGGTACAAGAACGTCAACGTAACGAGCAAATGGGTTTTGACTTTAATACAACGATGCAACTTGGACAATTCTTAGGAAACAAAATGAAAATATCTTTGCCATTTTTCTATGGATATAACTTAGGAATTATCAACCCAGAATATGATCCATTCAATCCAGATATTAAGCTTAACGATTATTCATTATCAGAAAAAAACCAACGTGCTAAAACAGGTCAAGATTTTACAGAAAGAAAATCCTATAATTTCACTAATGTCCGCAAAGAAGCAAATCCTGATTCTAAACCTCATTTTTGGAATATTTCCAACTTTTCGGCAAGTTATGGATACAATGAAATTTACAAACGCGATTTTAATACTGAATTTGACCGTACTCAGACGTGGAAAAGTGCTTTAACCTACAGCTATAGTTTCACCGCAAAGCCAATTGAACCTTTTAAAAATGTGAAGTTCATGCAGAAATCAAAATGGTGGAATATTATTAAAGATGCCAATTTGTATTTGACTCCAAAAACGATTTCGATAAATAATGATTTATTAAGAAATTACAATGAACGTAAGGTGAGAAATAACCTTGCTCCTACCTATGAATTTACACCTGTGTATGTAAAATCTTTCACCTGGAATCGTTCGTATATGTTGGGTTACGACATTACGAAGAACTTGAAATTTACCTTTAATGCAACGGATAGGGCAATTTTTGACGAATCGAATGGAAGGGTAAACAAAAAGGAAGACCCAGTAGGGTATCAAATTTTCTTAGATACTATTAAACGTCAATTGACGACCTTAGGTAAAACAATGGATTACACGCATGATTATGCATTTAGTTATAATTTACCATTCGATAAAATACCATTATTAGATTGGGTAACAGCTTCCGCTAAATACAGTGGTACTTTCAACTGGCAACGAGCACCACTTGGTCAAAGTGCGTATGGGAATACTGTTCAGAATAGTCGTGTCGTAAATATGACTACGACTTTGAATTTGACGAATTTTTATTCTAAGGTGCCATATTTAAAGAAAATTATCGATGGTGGAAAGACCTCTACGCGCGCTCAAGTTGGTTCGAATGCGCAGACACCAGAGAAAAAACCTGCCAAATTTGATCCGAATGTCACTTCTTTTGGTAAACCATATGACCAATTAACAAGAAGAGAGAAACGAAAGGAAGATCGAATTCGTCGACGTGTTCTTCGAAAAGAAAAAAGAGAAGCGCGCAAGGCTAAACGCGAAAAGCAACCAGTAAATCCTATAATTGGTACGGTTGGTCGCGCTGTTATGAGCGTTCGTTCGGTTTCAGGAACCTATGCATTAAATGATGGAACCTTATTACCTGGATATAATTTAGAAACGCGTTATTTAGGTTTACCAGCTTCTACTCCAGGTGCTTTGACAGGTTTCTTGTTTGGTCAGCAAACGTATGACTTGTCTGGACAAAAAACTTCGTATGATTTTGCCAGAACAGCAGCTGATAACAATTGGTTGGTTAAGAATCCAGCGTTAAATAAGCAACACACCTTAACCCATTCTCAAAACATTTCAGGAAGGATTACGGTAGAACCATTGAAAGATGTTTCTATCGAACTTTCCTTTAATCGTAATTACACCATGAATTCCAGTGATTTCTTCCGTTGGAGTGATACGACCAAAAGTTATCAAAATCAGAGTTTGGTGGAGACTGGAACCTTGACTTATTCAACGATTGCTCTACGATCTTCATTGATGTCCTCTGGTACAGATTACCATTCTGCTTCGTTTGATGCTTTGAGAGATAATCGAGCAGTGGTGAGTCAATTATTAGGAGCTAAAAACGTTAATTCGGATGCAGCTAAAAGCGGATTTAGCAAAGGATATGGAGCTACACAACAAGAAGTATTAATAGGTGCTTTCTTAACGTCGTACACGAACAATAAAACATCGACAAGAAACATTAATCCATTATCAGCGATTCCATTACCTAACTGGTCAATTAACTATAATGGGTTCTCAAAAATGGAGTTTTTTAAGAAACGAACGAAGAACATTACCTTGCGCCATGCGTATTCTTCGAGTGTTAGTATTTCGGGTATTCAAACTAACTTAAAAGCACAAGTTGACGCAAATGGTAATCCTTCCACTTTTGATTTGAATAATAACTTCATTGCAGAGCGACAAATTCAGAACGTGGCGTTGACAGAGCGTTTTTCTCCATTATTTGGTATTGATGCAACTTGGAATTTCTTAGGTCAAGGATTGATTACTAAATTAGAATACAAAAAAGATCGCAATTCCTCTTTGGCTTTGAGCAACCAACAAGTGACTGAGATTCTTTCAAAAGAATGGGTGATTGGTTCTGGAGTAAAATTCTCTAAAGTAAAATTCCCATTTAAGATTCAGGGTAAAATACCAGAGAACGACTTAAATATTCGTTTTGACTTTTCGTTCAGAGATAATTTTACCGTTATTCGAAAAATTGTGGAGAACACAAATCAGGCTACTGCTGGTCAAATGGTAATTTCCATTAAATCTTCTATCGATTATAATCTCGGTCCAAACTTAACGTTGATGATGTATTACGATCAGGTAATCAACCGACCTAAAGTCGCGACTTCCTACCCAACTTCAAATACCAGTGGAGGATTAAAATTAAGGTTGAATTTAGCGGGAATATAGAAAAGATACAAGTACGTTCTAATAATCAAAAAAATGAAACAAACTTTTAAAATTATTACATTTCAATTATTTACATTAATATTTCTAAATAAATTTCAAGCACAAGATATTCCTACAGGAAAAGGGTCGTCTATGCTTTCACTAAGCGGAAGTTTCACACAAAAAAATACTACTGAAAACAAAAGTGTTAGTGGAGGTTATTATACAGACCAATATTCAGTAAGTAATTTATTCATTTCTTCAACATATAATTATTTTGTTGTAAAAAATGTGTTTATTGGTCCAGGGATGGAATTAGTTGTAAACTCGAATACCAACTCACAAACAAATTCTATTGGATTTGGAAGTCAATTTGGATTTGCATTTACGGTAAATGAAAATAAATTAATACCTTTTCTTTCATTGGGAGGTAGATATTATGTTTTACTTGATGAGACATCATATAATTATGAATTTAAAAAGGTCAATCATAATGCAACAAAATTATTCGTTAATAGTGGAATAATAGTTCCCATTAAAAAACATATCGGATTAACGATTTACGGAGAATATTATAAATATGCAACCTCAAATGATAGGACAGATCATGTATTCGCAATAAATCTTGGAATAACTGGATTGTTATATCGAATTGGAGTAGAGGATTAAAAAATTCCTCTTCCAGTTATTTATTAATTGGTTATCACACCTTCCAACGACGAATCATTTTAGGTAATTTCTTGCGTAATTTTTTCATCACCTTATCTTTTGAGTCTACATTTTTCAATTTTAGCAACTCATTTGCTGTCATTTGTCCGTTTCTATAAATAGTAAATTCAAACGTAACAGAGATAATGTCGTCTCGAAAAAGTGGAAATAGGTGACTTGAAGCTAATTCGGTAGCCAAAGGTTCGAAATGCGATGAAAGTTTAAAATTCTTATCAAAACCACGAACAGAAACAAGTATGTACGTGTCTACATTTTTCGTTTTAAGAATATTAGAAATACTATCCGAAACTAAAACAGATGGAATTTCACCTTGTTTTAATAAATTTAAGGAAGGAATAATATGAATTTTTTCGCTCGAAAAAATTTCTGATAAATTAATTTCTAACGAAAACTTTTCTTCCGGACGGTCTAATTGACCCACCAATAATCCATTCGTAAGTTGAATGTGATTTTTTTGAGAAAAAGAGAAGAAATTAACTAAAACGAATAAACAAATGACAAAGTAGTAGCGCATAATTTTTATTAAAATACTTCCGAAGCAATTGCTTTTACTTCATCTGAATTAGACATGGTGTAATAGTGAATTCCAGGAACATTTTGTGCTTTCAATTCTTTGGATTGTGCTATTCCCCATTCAATACCAAGTTCTTTAACCGACTGATTATCTTTACATTTTAACAATTCTTTTGCTAAAGCTTCCGGATAATCGATATGAAATAATTTTGGTAAAAAGGTAATGTGATTTAAAGTTTTTATTGGTTTAATTCCTGGTAAAATTGGAACAGTAATCCCTATTGCACGACAAGCTTCTACAAAATCAAAATATTTTTTATTATCAAAAAACATTTGCGTAACAATATACTCAGCTCCAGCATCCACTTTCGCTTTCAAATACAATAAATCTGTGGAAAGATTCATCGCTTCGAAGTGTTTTTCAGGATAACCAGCAGTACCAATACAATAATTCGTTGGCTCTAATTGAAAATCTTCGGTGATATAATTTCCAGTATTCATTTCCACCACTTGTTTGATTAAGTCTACAGCGTATGCATGCCCAGATGGATGAGGCTTGAACGTACTTTCGGTTTTGATAGAATCGCCACGAAGTGCCAATACATTATCAATCCCTAAGAATTGTAAATCGATCAAGGCATTTTCCGTTTCTTCCTTGCTAAAACCACCACAAATTAAATGAGGAACTGCATCTACATGGTATTTATTCATGATTGCCGCACAGATACCAACGGTTCCTGGACGCTTACGAATAGATATTTTTTCCAATAATCCGTTATCTCTTTCCTTGAAAATATACTCTTCACGGTGGTAAGTAACGTTGATGTATTTTGGTTTAAATTCCATCAAAGGATCGATACCATCGTAAATGGATTGAATGCTTTTTCCTTTTAATGGAGGAAGTATTTCGAAAGAAAATAAAGTAGATTTCGCTTCTTTTAAGTGATCGATAACTTTCATTTCTGAATAGATTTTTAAAGTATTATGCTACTAAATTACGAAATATGTAGGAAGTCGGATGCTTGAAAAACAAGTTCGCCTAAAAATAGTTGGAAAGATGCATCCAAAAAGTTATTCTTTGTGGTAAATTTACTCTCAAATAATAGAGTATATGTTACATTCAATGACAGGTTACGGAAAAGCTTTTGGTAACTTTGAAGATAAAAAAATCAGCGTAGAAATCAAATCGTTGAATAGTAAAAGTATGGACCTATATACCCGTATAGCTGGTCCTTATAGAGAAAAAGAATTAGAAATCCGTCAATACATTACCAACGCATTAGACAGAGGGAAAGTTGAATTAAACATTCAAGTGGAGACCGTTGGTGCTTCAAAGTCGGTAGAGATAAACAAAGAATTGGCACAAGCATATTACAAAGATTTAAAAGACACCAACGAATTAATTGGCGAAACAAGTTCCGATTATTTGGCGATGTTGTTGCGTATGCCCGATATTTACACACAAACCAAGGACACAACAATTAGTGAAGAAGAGTTTGCTTTTTTACATACGATGGTTGCCGAGGCTTGTGTGAATTTCAACACCTTCCGTCGTCAAGAAGGTTTAGCGTTAGAGAAAGAGTTTACGGATCGTATCGAAGAAATTCGTTCCCTATTGAAACAAGTAGACACCTTCGAAACCGTTCGTATCGACACCATCAAAGAGCGTATGCGAAAAGGATTGGAAGAAGCTGGTGCAGTAGCAGGTTATGATGAAAATCGCTTTCAACAAGAATTGATTTATTACATCGAAAAATTAGATGTTTCTGAAGAAAAAATGCGTTTAGCAAATCACTTAGATTACTTTTTAGAAACGATGGTTCTTCCAGCAGCTGGTAAAAAACTTGGATTTATTACCCAAGAATTAGGTAGAGAAATTAATACTTTAGGAAGTAAAAGTTACCACGTGGAATTGCAAAAAATTGTGGTAGACATGAAAGATTCTCTGGAGAAGATTAAAGAACAAGTATTGAACACGTTATAGGGCTTCGACTTCGCTCAGCCCGACATGACTTCGTTCAGCCGGACATGACTTCGCTCAACCGAAAGGCAAATCATACTAAGACTTATTGATAAAAGAATGAATACAACAAAAATCACTGGAAAAAGCATTTTGTTTTCCGCACCATCAGGGGCAGGCAAAACTACCATTGTACGTTATTTATTAGAGAAATTTCCAAAATTGGTATTTTCTATTTCCGCTTGTAGTAGAGAACCAAGAACAGGAGAAGTAGATGGAAAAGACTACCATTTTTTAGGTGTAGAAGGCTTTAAAAAGAAGATAGAAGAAGATGCTTTTTTAGAATGGGAAGAAGTGTATGCGAACAATTATTATGGAACCTTACACGAAGTAGTTGAGAAACTATGGAGTGAAGGTAAAGTGGTAGTATTTGATGTAGATGTGCTTGGCGGGATCAATATTAAAAGCAAATTAGGACAACAAGCCTTATCTATTTTTGTGCAAGCGCCATCGATTGGAGAATTAGAACGACGTTTACGTTCTCGAAGCACGGAGACGGAAGAAAAAATCCAAATGCGTATGGCACGTGCAGAAGAAGAATTAGCTTTAGCATACAAATTTGATGAGATTTTAGAAAACGACAATTTGGAGAATGCCTGTTTGAAAGCGGAGGAGATTGTTACTAATTTCTTGAACTCTTAGATTATGCGTATCGGCTTATTTTTTGGGACATTCAACCCTATACACATAGGTCATTTAGTCATTGCAAATTATTTTGCGAACTTACCAGAGTTGGATCAAATTTGGTTGGTAGTTACACCGCAAAACCCTTTAAAACAAAAATCCACTTTATTGGCTGACCACCATCGTTTAGCCTTGGTGCAATTAGCAGTGGAGAATAACGATCGCTTAAAAGCCTGTGACATTGAATTTAAGATGCCACAACCAAATTACACGATTGATACTTTAGCCTACTTAAAAGAAAAACATCCAAAACACCAATTTTCACTCATTATTGGAGAAGATAATTTACGTGGATTTACCAAGTGGAAAAACTACGAAATCATCAGAGATACTTATCCAATGTTTGTATACCCAAGGGTGTTGACAGCGCAAGAATTGGAAGAAACAGGATTTGAGAACAATCATCAAGCCTTAGTGAAGCAATTTCCAACGGCACATTTTTGTTTCGATGCTCCGATGATGAAAATATCTTCCACGTACATTCGACAAGCCATTAAAAACAAGAAAGAAGTTCAGTATTTATTAACCGAAGAGGTTAGAAAGTATGTGGATGAAATGAATTTTTATAGGGGATAGGTTTGGTTTTCAGTAGTATACTTTTTCTTCTTTATTTTCTTCCCGCTTTTTTGGTGAGTTATTATTTGGTTGGGAAAAGGTTAAAAAACTATGTGCTTTTATTTTTTAGTATTGCCTTTTACAGTTGGGGAGCTCCGGTGTTTATCTTTGTTTTATTGGGAACTACCTTCGTAGACTACCACTTGGTAAAATGGATGGACCAAACTGCGAATGCGAAAAAACGTAAAATCCTACTGACACTATCTATAGCCATTAATTTAGGGTTATTGATTTACTTCAAGTATTCCAATTTTTTCATTGAAAATATCAATGTATTTTTGGGAATGGTTGGGCTTAAAAACATCGTTTGGACGAAGTTAATTTTACCAATAGGCATTTCATTTTACACGTTTGAAACGATTACTTACGTAGTGGATGTGTATAGAAGGGTTCACAAGCCTTTATCAAAATTTCAAAACTATTTGTTGTATATCCTGTTCTTCCCTAAGTTGATAGCAGGACCGATTGTGCGTTACCACGATATGGCGGATCAATTAGAAGACCGTACCAAAAACGACACGATTGACAATCGCTTGATTGGACTCTATCAATTTATTATCGGACTTGCAAAAAAAGTAATTATTGCCAATCATTTAGGGGAACATGCCGATCAAATTTTTGGATTAAACTATGATAATTTAGGAGCAAGTACAGCGTGGGTAGGTGCTTTGTGCTACACATTCCAACTTTATTTTGATTTTTCAGGTTACTCCGACATGGCAATTGGTTTAGCAAAAATGGTTGGTTTTAAAATCCCTGAAAATTTTAACAATCCATACATCGCTTCAAGTGTAACCGAATTTTGGAGACGATGGCATATTTCTTTAGGAAAGTGGATGCGAAACTATTTATACATACCATTGGGAGGAAATAAAGTATCCGCTAAACGTTTATATCTTAATTTAGGCATCGTATTTATTGCTTCTGGATTTTGGCATGGGGCATCGTGGAACTTTATTTTGTGGGGAGCTTATCATGGGATGTTTTTAATTCTAGAACGTTTGTTTTTATTGAAAGTATATCAAAAAATTGGTCGACTACTTAGTACAATTCTTACCTTTTTCTTCGTTTGTGTAGGGTGGGTATTTTTCAGAATAGACCACTTAGAACCCTTAATGACTTACCTAGAACAGTTAATTAATTTTTCACAACAGACTTATTATCCGATGGACTCTGAGTTTATAAGTTACGGAGTATTAGCAATAATTAGTTCGTTTTTTGCTTACTTTTCTTGGGGACAAAGAGTTCAAACTTCTTTTTATTATTCCGATTATACCATTCAAAAACACCTACTTATCGGTGGGGTTTCTTTTGGTTTGTTAGTACTTTCTATTGCATTTATCACAGCGTATAATTTCAATCCGTTTATTTATTTTAGGTTCTGATGAGTAAATGGCAAAAGACATATCGAACTTGTATTCTTCTAGGTTTTCTTACCTTTTTGATTCTTCCTGCCATTCAAAAACATTTTGTTTTTGTGGATGTTGAACCTTTAGCTGGTGCAATTGTCCCACCTGAAAAAGGAACATTGTCTCTGAAAAATTGGTTTAACGGGGATTACCAAAAACAAACAGAAAAATTTATAGATGAAAGTTTTGGGTTTAGAAATTTATTTATTCGAACAAATAATCAACTAGCATTTACCCTTTTCAATAAAGCCAAAGCAAACGGAGTTTTGATAGGGAAAAATAAGTATCTCTACGAAGTAAGTTACCTAAAAGCCTACAATGGGTGGGATTATGTTGGAGAGAAAGCGATAAAATCACGCGTTGAAAAACTTCGTTATTTACAAGATACCTTACAAGAATTAAATAAACAGTTAATCGTCGTATTTGCTGCAGGAAAAGGCTCGTTTTATCCTGAATTTTTCCCCAAAGCGTATCAAACTAAACCTGGAAAAACTAACTATAAAACATACGTTACTACTTGTAAAAAATTAGGGGTAAATCACATTGATTTTAACGCGTATTTTGTTAGTCAAAAAAACAAATCGAAATATCCACTTTATCCTAAGTATGGAATTCATTGGAGTACTTATGGGATGGGTTTAGCCGCAGATTCCATTATTCGGTATATAGAGAAAAAGCGAACGATACGTATGCCACACATATATTGGAATAAAGTAAGTCTTGAAGATGCCAAAGAAAGTGATTATGACATTGGATATGGAATGAACCTTTTATATAAGATAACGGATAATCAGATGGCCTATCCTTTGTTTCAATATGACAGTGACAGTTTAAAAACCAAACCGAGTTCGTTAGTAATTTCCGATAGTTTTTTCTGGGGAATGTTTAATTTCGGTATCTCTTCTGTTTTTACCGATAATCAATTTTGGTATTATAATGAGGATGTTTATCCGGATAGTTATCAAAAACCTTTAAAAACCAAGGATGTAAATTTGCAAAAATGTATCGCAGCCAAAGATGTGATTATAATTATGGCTACAGAAGCTACTTTACCAAAATTAGGTTGGGGATTTATTGAACGTATGTATGAAACTTATAAAAAATGAAAATAGACATTAAATTTTTTGTACTTTTTTTATTTATTATTGTTTTACTTTTCTCTTTTACAGCCTCACATGGTAAAAAAGGAGTCATTTCTTCTAAAGGAATGGTTGTTTCAGCGAAAGAAGAAGCCTCCCAGATTGGAGTAGCGATATTAAAAAAAGGAGGGAATGCCTTTGATGCGATGGTGGCTACAGAACTAGCATTGGCAGTTGCATATCCTTGTGCTGGAAATATTGGAGGTGGAGGTTTTATGGTTTATCGAAAAGCTACGGGTGAAGTTGGAGCTTTGGATTATCGAGAAAAAGCACCAATCAAGGCTACACGAGATATGTATTTAGATTCTACCGGGAATGTTATCCCAAATAAAAGTCTTCTGGGAGGTTTGGCAGTAGGGGTTCCAGGAACCATCGCAGGAATTTTTGAGGTGCATAAAAAATTTGGAACACTTCCTATGTCAGAATTGATTCAGCCTGCAATTTCACTTGCTCGTAATGGTTTACGTATTTCTAAACACGAAGCTGGTCGATTGGCTGCATATCGAAAGCTTTTTCAATATGTGAACAATGGAGATATCTTGTTTTCTAAAAATTGGGAATATAAACAATATATACAGCAAGAAAAATTAGCAACTACCCTTGAGCGAATTCAAAAGAATGGTCGGGATGAATTTTATAAAGGAGAAACAGCACGCAAAATTGTAGATTTCATCCAACTGAATGGTGGAATTATTTCGATGGAAGATTTGGCGAATTACGAAGCAAAATGGAGAAAACCAATTCAGTTTTCGTACGATAATTTAAAAATCACCACGATGTCTCCACCTTCCAGTGGAGGTATTTGTTTGGGACAGATTTTGAAAATGTTGGAACCATATGATTTGAAATCTTTGGGGCACAATACACCTGCAATGATACAATTAGTTGTCGAAGCAGAAAGAAGGTCGTATGCAGACCGGAGTCACTATTTAGGAGACCCAGATTTCATTAAAATCCCTACAGATGCGTTAATGTCTTCCACCTATCTGAAAGAACGCATGCAAAACTTCTCGTTCGATAAAGCAACATTATCCTCCGAAGTCTCGCATGGTAAAGTGGAGGTAATTGAAAGTAATGAAACTACGCATTATTCCATTGTAGATTCGTATGGCAATGCTGTTTCGGTTACTACGACATTAAATGGTTCGTATGGGTCTAAGTTGTATTCCAATGAACTCGGATTTTTCTTTAATAATGAGATGGATGATTTTAGTGTTAAAGCAGGTGTACCGAATATGTATGGTTTAGTAGGATCAGATAATAATGCCATACTACCACAAAAACGTATGCTTAGTTCGATGACACCAACGATCATCGAAAAAGAAGGGAAATTATGGATGGTATTGGGAACACCTGGAGGATCTACAATCATCACTTCTGTTCTCCAAACGATACTTAATATTCACGAATTTGGAATGGGAGCACAAGATGCGGTTAGTCAGCCACGTTTTCATCATCAATGGTTGCCAGATAAAGTCACGATGGAACCGAACCGATTTTCTCAAAAAACAATTCGTCATCTTCGTCAAAAAGGCTATGTCATTGACGAAAAAAACACTCCTATCATTAGCAAAGTTGAAGTTATCTTGGTACAAGAAGATGGTAAACTGGAAGGTGGTGCTGATCCACGCGGTGACGATGCAGCAGTAGGGTATTAAACAAAAAAGAGGCTTTGTGAGCCTCTTTCAAATGTATATAATGTTTATTTTAAGCCTCCACAGCTGTTGTATCTAAACATTCTTGTAATTTTTCTACCATCTGTTTTGAACCTACGATAAATCCAACACGTTGGTGTAATTCCGTTGGTTTAATACTCATAATACGTTGTGTACCATCGGTTGCTAATCCACCTGCTTGTTCGATTACAAACGCTAATGGGTTACATTCGTATAATAAACGTAATCTTCCTTTAGGAGCGGCTGGTGTAGTAGGGTAGAAATAGATACCACCTTTGATTAAGTTACGGTGAAAATCCGCAACTAATGAACCAATGTAACGACCAGAATAAGGACGACCAGTAGATGCATCTTCTTCTTGACAGTATTCTGTATATTTTCTATATCCTGGGTGACAAACCGCAATGTTTCCTTCGTTCATGGAGTAGATACGACCAGTTTCAGGAGTTTTCATGTTTGGGTGAGATAAACAGAATTCCCCAATGGTTGGATCTAAGGTAAACCCGTTAACACCATTTCCTGTCGTATATACCAACATGGTTGAAGAACCATATAAAACATATCCACCAGCTACTTGTTTGTCTCCAGGTTGTAACATATCTTCCAATGTTGCTTCCGTTCCAACTGGGGAAATACGGTGATAAATAGAGAAAATCGTACCGATTGATACATTTACATCAATGTTTGATGAACCATCTAAAGGATCAAATAATACTACGTATTTACCATTTTTAGAAGTTTCGCTTTTGAAAGCCATGTAGTTGTCGTTTTCTTCCGAACCGATACCACATACTTCTCCACCCATCTCAAACATTTTGATGAATTGATTATCAGCAACAACATCTAATTTTTGTTGTTGTTCTCCTTGTACATTCACTTCTCCTTGCGCACCTAAGATGTTGTCCACTAATCCTGCACGACGAACATCACGCGTTACAATTTTAGAAGCAACAGCAATATCATTTAATAAACGAGATAATTCACCAGAAGCACCCGGAAAATCCGCTTGCTTTTTCATGATAAATTCGTTAAGGGTAGTAAGTTTTGACATGATTTATGAGGATGTTTTCCCTCCTTGAGGAGGGATTAAGGGAGGTGATAAATTGGTCACCCTCCTCAATCCTCCCTCAAGGGAAGAAGATGAAAAATTTAATTAATAACTGTAAAATTCAAATATTTGTGTAAACATTCAGGAATCATAATTCCTTCTTCTGTTTGATTATTTTCAAGTAAAGCTGCAACGATACGTGGTAATGCTAAAGCACTTCCATTTAGGGTATGGCACAGCTGTGTTTTTTTATCTTCTGTTTTGAAACGTAATTTCAAACGGTTTGCTTGGAACGTATCAAAACGAGACACCGAACTAACCTCCAACCATTTTTCTTGTGCGGCAGAATATACTTCAAAATCATAAGTCATAGCAGATGCAAATCCAGTGTCACCACCACATAATCGTAAGATACGGTAGTGTAAACCTAATTTTGCTAATAAACCTCTCACGTGTTCTACCATTTCGTCTAAAGCTTTCGCTGCATTAGAAGGATGTTCGATGCGAACAATTTCTACCTTATCAAATTGATGCAAACGATTTAATCCACGCACATCTTTTCCGTACGAACCAGCTTCACGACGGAAACAAGGTGTATATCCAGTTAATTTGATGGAAAAGTTTTCGTTTGGAAGAATTACATCACGGTAGATGTTAGTCAAAGGAACCTCCGCAGTAGGGATCAGGTATAAATCATCCTCCCCAATATAGTACATTTGTCCTTCTTTATCTGGTAATTGTCCTGTTCCATATCCACTAGCTTCATTCACAACTAATGGTGGAATGAATTCTTCGTACCCAGCTTTGTCTGCTTCGTCTAAGAAGAATGAAATCAATGCGCGTTGTAATTTAGCACCTTTTCCTTTGTAAATTGGAAATCCAGCACCAGTTACTTTTACTCCAGTTTCGAAGTCGATGAGGTCGTATTTTTTTGTGATTTCCCAGTGAGGTAATGCTTCTCCTGAGAAAGTAGTTTTGCTTCCTACTTCTTCCACAGTAACGTTATCTAATTCACTTTTTCCAGCAGGAACCAATTCGTTTGGAACGTTTGGAAGTTGGTACATCAATTGTGTGATCTCTTCATCCACTGCTTGAACAGCAGCTTTTAATACCGATTCTTGTTCTTTTAAGGTAACAGTTTTCGCTTTTGCTTCATTCGCTTCCGCTTGTTTTCCTTGTTGAAACAATTCACCTACTTGTTTTGCAATACGATTTAATTCGGCAGAAATAATTTCTAGTTCTGTTTTTTTCGCTCTCCACTCTGTGTCTTTTGCTAAGATGGCATCTACAGTTTCTGTAGCATCGATGTTTCTTTTTTGTAAACCTTGTAAGACAGTATCTTTCTCGGTTCTTAAGCGTTGTATTTCAAGCATTGAATTGTGATTTATATTCTATGCGAATTTAAAACAAAAAAGGCGAACATTACTGCTCGCCTTTATTAATTTTTATAATTCTTTACTTATGCTTCTGTAGTTTCAAATGGAACTACAGATACAAAAGAACGATTATCTCTTTTCTTACGGAATTCAACCAATCCGTCAGTTAATGCATATAAAGTATGGTCTTTACCAATACCTACATTTGTACCTGGGTGGTGTTGTGTACCTCTTTGACGAACGATGATGTTCCCAGAGATTGCAGCTTGACCACCAAAGATTTTAACGCCTAAACGTTTACTTGCTGATTCACGACCGTTGTTCGAACTTCCGGCTCCTTTCTTATGTGCCATAATTTTTTGTTTTGTATTCTAATTTAACTTAGAATAAGATTATTTTACGCTTTAATATCTGAAATAGTGATAGAAGTAAAAGATTGACGGTGACCGTTTTTCTTCTTATACCCTTTTCTTCTTTTCTTACGGAAGATAATTACTTTATCTCCTTTAACGTGCTCGTTTACCGTTGCGGTAACTTTAGCTCCATTTATAGCTGGGGCGCCTAAAGAAATTTTTCCTCCGTTATCTACTAAAAGCACTTTGTCAAACTCTACATTTGAACCTGCTTCAGCTGCTAAACGGTGAACAAAAATCTTTTGATCTTTTTGCACTTTAAACTGCTGCCCTGCTATCTCTACAATTGCGTACATATAGCTTGTTTTAAATTATTTGAACAACAAAGATATAAAAAAAAGTTTTCCACACTCATTTCTGAAGAAAAAAATAGTTTGCTTCGTTTATTTCTGTCAATCCTAAATTTTTGATAGAGAGTATTTATACGCATTTTTTGGAATATAAGAATTTGATTAATAATTCTTTATAAGTATAATTTTTTGCAACTGATTATATGAAATTTGTTATTTATTCAGATTGTTGTGAATTTTGTGGCATGAATAAAGGAATTATTAAAATTTTGTTAGTTGAGGACGACGAATTAGTACGATTAGGAATTCAATTTAAATTAGAACAATTAGATATATTTGATTTTAGGCTCTTTACATCTGAAAACGGGAAAGAAGCAATTGATTTTTTAAGTTCAAATAATGTAGATGTTATTTTACTTGATTTATATATGGATGTTTGCGATGGGTTTAGCACATTAATGATGCTTAACAATCTTAAAATAACCACCCCTGTTATCATAGTATCATCAACGGAATCTATTATTGAAATAAAACAAACGATAAAACTTGGTGCAAGAGCATTTGTACATAAAAGTCAAGATATTAATTCATTAGGCGAAGCTATTTTATCTGTGTTAGAAGGCTCTGAATTTTATTCCATAATGACACAAAAAACATTAGAAGCTTTTAATCAAAAAAGGAATAAATATCAAAAGCATAAAATTCAATTTAGTGAGAAAGAATTACTCATACTTTCTTATTTATTGGATGGATATACAAGTAAAGAAATTGCCATTTACTTATACCTCAGTCCAAGAACTGTGGAAGGTCTTCGTTCCAAAATAATGCGAAAAACAGAAACAAAAAGTATTTTAGAATTAGCAAAATATGTTACTTCAAACAACCTTAAATTGATTGGAAAAGTGTAAAAATAGAGCTTACAACATTCTAATAGTAAGTGTTTTAATATTATTTTCATCGTTCTTTTCATTAGGACAGATTTATCAAACTACTACAGCTAGATCCTTATCCTTAGGCGGTTGCGGACTCCTATTAAATGATATTGGTTCCTTTTATTCGAATCCAGCATTACTTGCAACTCAAAATCAACTTAGTACAAGTTGCAACTATGAAAATGATTTTTTTATTTCAATGTTACAAAAATCAGCGCTTGTTGTTGGGTTACCATTAACAAAAGGGGTAATCGGGTTAGGAGTTAGAACTTATGGTGTTCAGTCTTTTAGGTCGATTGAATCCACAATTGGTTACGGTCTTCAATTGAATGAAAATTTTTCAATTGGAACTAGTTTAGGAATTTATAACACTTCGATTCAAGTATATGGTTCTAAATCAGGGATGAATTTTGAAGTTGGGATTTATGGTAATTTAAGTGAAAAAATTAAATATGCTTGTTCCATACACCTACTCGGAAATTCGAATGTTAATGAACCAAAACCAATTGGAAATCCTGCTTGCATACATGTTGGAATGCAGTATTTAGCTTCAAATTCTGTTTCTATTTATTCAGAAATAGAAAAAACCGTTGGCTATCCTATTCGTGCTAAATTCGCGAGTGAATATTTACTAATAAAATCATTAACTTTAAGATTTGGTATTGCAAGTGCGGGCTATTCTCTATGTGGTGGTTTAGGTTATACATTTCACACAAAATTAAGAATAGATGTTGGATCTACTTGGCAGCCAATTTTAGGTACTTCTATTCATGTAGGATTAGTTTATAGGTTTAATGGCTACCTAAAACATGCATAATTTTCGTATATGTATAGTTTTTTGCTTCTTTCGATTTTTTGTATTTGGACAGGAGTCAGAGCAAATCATTCAACAACAACTTGAATTTTGGATGGAAAAGAATCAACTTGAAAATCCAGATTTATCACAATTGCAAGAAAATTGGGAATATTATTTAGTACATCCTTTAAACATTAATAAAGCCAATAAAGAAGAGTTGGAATTACTTGATTTATTAAATGAAATTCAGATTAATGAGTTGCTTTTACATCGTGAAAAATTGGGTGATTTTTTAAGTATTTATGAGTTACAAACTTTAGAAACTTGGGACCAACAAATTATAGAGCAACTTACTCCTTTTTTAACCGTTGATGGATCAGGAGATTCAATACCCTTGTCTTGGCATTCCTTAAAGAAAGAAGGTAAAGTTGAAGGAATAACACGATTTATTCATCCTATTAATTCAACTGAATCAGCTACAAATTTTGTAGGATCTTCGGATTATTTTCTAACTAAAATCAGATATTCCTATCTGAATCGATTGAGCATTGGGTTAACGTGTGAGAAGGATGTCGGGGAACCATTTTTAAATAATGCAAACAAACATGGCTTTGACTTTTATTCTGGACATTTTGCTTTAAAGGGTGGTAAGTATTTGAAAAATATAATTTTAGGCGACTTTCATGTGCAAATAGGACAAGGGTTAAATATATGGACGAGTTATGCAATTGGAAAGTCTTTAGATATTCTGACTATTAAGAAAAATGCTCAATGTTTAAGGCCGCATACTTCCACAGAGGAGTCTCGATTTTTAAGAGGTGCTGCGCTTGAATTAGGATATAAACGTTTTTCATTATTATTTTTTGGTTCGTACGATCAAAAAGACGCTTCTTTTGCGAGTGATACAAATTTCATTTCAAGTATTTTACAGTCAGGTTATCATCGAACACTTTCTGAATTAGATAGAAAAGATAAATTGACTGAATCCATTCTTGGGAGTTACCTAAATTATACTCGAGGAACATTTCACTTTGGTATTGCTTCTGTTTATACACATTTTAATCCGTTATTTTCCAAGCCATTGAAACCATATAATGTATTTGATTTTCGTGGAGAAAAAATGCAAAGTACGAGTGCGGATTACTCTTTTACTTTTCGAAATATGTTACTTTTTGGGGAAGTTTCATATGTAGATTTTAGTAAAAAAACAGCGAATTTGCATGGATTATTAATTGCCCTTGATAATCGAGTTTCTTTGAGTTTTTTGTATCGAAATTATGATAAGTCTTACGAAACAAGATACAATGCTGGTTTTTCAGAAGGAAATATCGTACAAAATGAAAATGGTTTGTATGCTGGAATTCAAATTAAACCAAATTCTTCTTGGAATATCCAAGCATACTCCGATTTTTTTCAGTTTCCGTGGTTGCGGTATCAAGTGAATGCACCCTCCAAAGGATTTGAAAATATCGTTCAGCTTACCTATCGACCAAACAAAAAGTTAGAATGTTATTTTCGCTTTCGTAATCAAAAGAAAGAAATAAATAGTGTTTTGTTATCAATAGGGAGCAAACAATTGGTGGATCAGCAACAACAAAATGCACGTATAAATTTACAATACCAACTATCAGAAACACTATTGTTACATGCAAGAGTAGAGTTGATACGTTTAGATAGACCCGATAAACCTTTAGAGACCGGCTCTATGTTTTATCAAGACCTCCGATATAAGCCAAAGAATATACCAATTGAATATACTTTTCGTTATTTACTTTTTGACACAGATTCTTACGCTTCTCGGATTTATGCGTATGAATCTACCCCGACCTATCAATATGCTTGTCCCGCTTATTTTGGAAAAGGAAACAAAGTATATCTCTTAGTTAAATACACCTTATTTTCAAAATTTGATTTTTGGATTCGGGTATCTGCTACCGAATTACAGATCAATCGCAAGAATGAAATAAACCTACAATTTCGTTGGAGAATGTGATATTTTATTAACTTTATGTTTATTCCATTTTTTGGTTAAATGCAAAAACTACTTTTCACATTTTATATTTTACTTTTTAGTGGAGTACTTTTTGCACAAGTCCCAGTAAATGACAATTGTTCTGGAGCAATTTCAGTAACTCCTTCCACCGATTGTATTTCTATAAACGCTACGCTGAGTAAAGCAACAGCTTCACCGACTTTTATTACAAATGACGTATGGTTTTCTTTTGTTGCCACTTCTACTACACACGGAATTAATGTCAACAAAACCAAAGATTTACTTGGAGCAAAAGTATTTAAGCCAGATTTACAATTATTTGATGTTTGTGGAGGCGTACCAATTACATCCTTACCTTTAGATAATACTAAAATAGGAAGCGTACCAAATCCACAAGACCACATAGAGCGAACGTTTTCTGGTTTAACAATTGGTAAAACATACTATTATCGAGTTTTTAATGTAAATGCTGGAAATGAATTTGACATTCGAACCTCCGTCTGTACATTAAATGGATTGGGAGATGTGAATGATTTAGTTAGTGGTGCTATTGAATTACCAGTTTCTACAGTATGTAATTATCGATTATACTCCATCTCTAAATCCACAAAATCGAGTCCTGAAAAAACTATCACTGCCGTTTCAAATCCAGCATTTCAATTTTCCGATGTTTGGTTTAAAGTAAAAGTTCCATCGAATGGTAGATTGAGTACAATTATTGATAATGTAGGGATTGATGGTTTAGAGGCTTTGGCATTGTATACCTCACCAGACAATGGTGTTACTCTAACGGAAGTTGCTTCTGATTACAATTCTGGTGCATTGACTATTGATAAATCGGGGCTTACACCAGGTACCTATGTATATCTTCGTTTATGTTCTACAAGCGTAAATGCCCTTCTTGGGTCTTTTAATATTTGTGTTTCTACTCCCCCGGATTGTGGATCACATCAAGCAGCTGGGGATAATTGTAGTGCACCAACAAGAATATGTGATTTAAATGGATATTGCGGTAATACTTCCAGTACTTATACTGTAGATTTACCAGGAGGCACGGTACAACAAGACGCTAAGTTTGGTGGTGCTTCTATTGAAAACAATTCGTGGCTTTCATTTATTGCAAGTGCAACCTCCGCTACATTTACCATTTATGTGAATAATTGTAAGGCTGGAAAAGGTGGAAATGTACTTGGGATTCAAGCTGGAGTTTACGAAGGAAATTGTGCATCCATTGTACCAAAATCTACTTTTTGGTCTTCTCCAAATATGGATAATACGGTTTTAAATGCTACTAATTTGACGGTTGGTAATGAGTATTTTATTATGATTGACGGTAATTTAGGAGCAACTTGTGATTATATTTTTGCAACCAATTCAGGTGTACAAACAATTGACGCTGGTCCAGATCAAGTTTATTGTAATCCAAATACGAATCCTTTACAATTAAACGCGACAGGTATCGGAATTTCTACCTTAACTTGGTCTTCACGTGTAGGGGCAGTATATAATTCTAATATAGGTACTACAGCAAGTTTAGCTGTCAACCCAGGACCGACAGTAGATACCCGATATATCGTTGAAACAAAAGGGACATGTGCTGGTACTAAAGATTCTTTACTGGTAACAATTTCAAATTGTTTATGTGTAAAACCGGTGGTTAATTCCAATCCCTCATCTGCAACTACTTGTCCCGGAAGTACGATTAGTTTTTCTATGACTGCAACAGGAGCGAGTACCTATCAATGGAAAGAAAGTAAAGATGGTGGATTGACTTACACTAATCTGACAAATTCAGGTATTTATTCTGGAGTTACAACTCCAACGTTGTTGTTAACCAGTCTTACTTCTTCCGTAAATGGGTATAAATACAAATGTATTATTAAAGATGGAACAGGTTTTTGTAGTGATAGTTCTTCCGCAGCTCTTTTAACCATCAACCCATTAACTACGGTTAACTCAAGCAATACGCATGTTTGTACTGGTTCTTCAACTACAATTCAAGCAACAGCAACTCCTTCAGCAAATAATACCTATGTTTGGACGGTTCCAAATGGTGTTACTAATCCAGGTAATGTAAATTCTTTTTCTGCGTCTAAAACTGGGGATTATGTATGTAACATTTTTACTCCTTCTAATTTACTATGTAACGATGATTTTGAACTTCCAGCACAATCTGCAGGAAATTCAACGGTTGACAATATTAATTTTACGTGTTGGAAATCTTCGACAAATAAAATTGAAATTTGGAAAACAGGATTTACAGATCCTTCAACTTTTCAAGTAGCTAAAGCTTATACCGGTAATCAATTTATTGAGATAAATGCAAGTACTGCAGGTATATTATCTCAGGATTTCGCATTAAATGCAGGTACTAAAGTGGATATTTCTTTTGCGCACAGAGGTAGAAAAGGCATAGATGTAATGAAAGTCTCTATGGGTCTTGTAGGTGGACCTTACACTACATTGGGTCAATACAGCACGGATAAAACCGCTTGGGTAGTATATACAACTTCTTATACCGCCGCAACTACGGGTACTTACTCCTTACGATTTGAATCTGTAAGTTCTGCAGGAGGAGATCTTTCTTATGGGAATTTTATCGATGCGGTTTCTGTAAAAACAGGAGTTTGCGCGGTTGCTACTTCTAAAATTACATTGATTAACGATCCTTTACCTACAGCAACAATAAGTGGAACTACAACAGTATGTAAAAATGATGCATCTCCTGTTGTTAGTTTTTCTGGTTTTTCTGGAACTGCAAATTATAAGTTTACGTATACGATAAATGGCGGAACTAATATCACTGTAAATAGTTCAGGAATTGGAGTCACAATTAATGCTCCTACTACAACTGTTGGTACTTATACCTATAAATTAGAAAGTGTTACAGATGCTAATAATTGTTCTCAAAATCAAGCAGGATCCGTTGTTATAACAGTCGATTCTACAAGTATTGGAGGTAGTGTAACCTCAGATCATACCGTTTGTATTGGTTCAACTAGTAATCTTTTGACTTTGTCTGGAAAAACTGGAATTATTACAAAATGGCAATATTCGATTTCTCCATTTACAACTTGGAAAGATACGGCAATTACTACTTCTACTTTTACTTCGGGTCCAATAAATCAAGCGACGAAATTTAGAGCTGCAGTTAAGAGTGGATCTTGTCCAGAAGTATTTTCAACTCCCGCATTGGTATCGGTCGATCCAAAAAGTGTTGCTGGTACTTTAAATTCATCTACATCCATATGTTCGGGAGCAACAAGTGGTGTTTTGACTTTGACTGGAAATGGATCTACTATTCAAAAATGGCAAAAGTCTATTTCTCCATTTACTACCTGGACTGATATTTCAAATACTACAACAACTTTTACTTCTCTGGCATTAACAGATACTACTAAATACAGAGTAATTGTAAAATCAGGCCTTTGTCCGGCAGATACCTCCAATAAAATTGTAATTGCAGTGAAACCAATTCAATCGTTGAATTTACAATGTGGTATAAGTACTAATACAACGGTAGAATTTACTTGGGATAAAATTGTGGGTGCTACGAGTTATTCGTATAGTTATACGGTCGATAATACAGGGATTCCTGTTACAGGAAAAATTGCTGCAACCACAGTAGATACGATTATTACGGTAGGTGCAATGGGTAAAACGGTCAATTTTACCTTAACACCGGTTGGGGCTTCGTGTACAGGACCAGAAACCGCAAATTGTATTTCGACTACTTGTTTGACACCGGTTACAAATCAATTGCAAGACATTGTCGTTTGTGCAGGTGATATTATTGATATACCTTCTTTTACAAGTCCAGATTCACCAGAGTCATATTCATGGACAAATTCAAATACCGCTATCGGATTAGACAAAAAAGGGATCAGAGACACCTTATTTACTACCGCAATGGTTACCAAACAAGAAATAGGAATCATCAAAGTCAATGCGTTTAAGAGTCCGTGTAAAGGTCCTACAATGACATTCAAAATCACTGTGAATCCACTTCCAAACGTAACAACTAAATTAGATACAAGCATTTGTAAAGGCTCCTCTATCACTTTACAGGGAGTTGGAGCGAGTACTTATGTGTGGGATAATGGAATTACCAATGCGATTCAATTTGCTCCAACCATCACAAGCACTTACAAAGTAATAGGCACGGATAGCAAAGGGTGTAAAAATAGCGCTCAAGTTAAAGTTATTGTTAATAATTTACCTTCATTTACCGTTTCCAATTCTGGACCAATTTGTGCTAATGACACGATGTTTACGCTAAATCAATCTGGGGATGTATTGACCAAATGGAGTTGGAAAAGCGATGCAAATGCAATGTTTAGTGATTCATTAGTAAAACAACCGATAGTTAAAAAGGCAGTAAATAATGAAGTATTTACTTTAAAAGGAATCGATGCAAATGGATGTTTTATAAAAGCTTCTACCACATTAAAAATAAACCCAGTACCAATTGTCAATGTTTCTTCCAACACACCTTGTGAAAAACAAACCATCAGTCTTTTTTGTTCATCAGCAACTGCAACCACCTATGCTTGGTCTCATAAAAATGGGTTTACAAGTAATCAACAAAATCCTTTGAAAGCGAATTGTTTATTAAGTGATAGCGGTTATTATTATTTAAAATTTACAGATGCTAATGGTTGTTTTAAATTAGATTCTGTTTTTGTAAAGATAAATCCTTTACCTGTATTTACACCAACTGCTATTTCTCCTTGTCAAACGAAGTCATTTTCTGTTACAGCAAATTATAAGAATGCGAATACGTACTCATGGAGTGCTCCGGTTGTTCTTGCAGGAACAGAGACAGTATTAGTGTCAAATTCGGCGGATCCTACAGTACATAGTGGAGATTATTCTGTAACTGTAACGGATGCTAAGGGATGTTCCGATACAAAAAAAGTAACGGTCACGGTAAAACCAAGTCCGGTGATTACTGTTTCCAATAATGGTCCATTGTGTGCGAATGATACTACCTTAAGCTTAAATCAAGCTGGGGATGTGTTGACTAAGTGGAGTTGGAAGAGTGATAAATTAGCAGAATTTGATGATTCGTTAAAACAACAACCAAAATTGAAAAAAGTTACCAATGGTGAAATTTTTACTTTAAAAGGTACGGATGCTAATGGCTGTTTTAGTATTGTAACAACTTCTTTAACAGTAAACCCAATCCCTGTATTTTCTGTTGCTGCGAATGCTCCTTGTGTTGGTCAAACACTTAATTTAACAGCTAATTTCGTTGGTGCCAAAACATATGTATGGAGTCATGTAAATGGTTTTTCAAGTCCGATTCAAAATCCAAGTAAAACAAATACAACGCTAAGTGATACAGGGTTGTATACACTTAAATTAACGGATGTAAATAATTGTAGTGACACGCACAGCATACGAGTTACAATAAATCCCTTACCTGTATTTGCACCAAGTTATACACCTCCATGTGCTGAAAAACCACTATTGATAAAAGCCAATTACAACTCCGCTTTTAAAGTAAATCGCTACAAATGGGAGGGACCAAAAACGTTGAAGGACTCGATTGTTTCTATCGAAAATCCAACGATTACTCAAAAAGCGAATCCTTCCATACACAATGGAAATTATAACTTGACCATAACGGATGTAAATAATTGTTTTGATAAAAAAACGATAACTGTATCTATCAATACATTGCCACCAGTAAAAAGCAGCAATGATTTCGGTATTTGTATAGGCGATTCAGTTACGTTGAAAGGAGGTGGTGCGATGACCTATTCTTGGAATAATAATGTACAAGATAATACCTCTTTTAAACCTATCACAACAACAACTTATATTGTACAAGGAACAGATGGTAATAAATGTGTAAATACAGATACGGTAACTATCACAGTTATTCCGTTACCAACATTAGTAATTCCAGAAGTGTGTTCAGGATATTCACTTAAATTAAATAGCAATCATAAACCAGCGCTATTAAACGCTTGGACTTCCGATAATCTTGGGATAGCGACAATTAATGCTTCTTCTGGATTAGTAACAGCGATGAATGCAGGAAAAGCAGTGATTACTTTTACCGATAGTGCAGGTTGTAAAGTCCAAAAGGAATTGATTGTGAATGCTTCACCAACCATTATTTCTGCACCGCTTTCGTTGTGTGAAAAAGATCAAATACTCTTAAAAGCAAACCATGTTCCATCTGCTTTAAACCCTTGGACATCAACGGAAAAACATATCACTTTAAATAGTAATTCTGGTCAGTGTTTAGGAAATTCTGCAGGAACAGATTCGATCTATTATGAAGACAATAAAGGATGTAAAACTGTAAAATTATTTACCGTATTTGGGCTTCCAAAAGCGAATTTCACTTCGGTAAATGCAATTTGTATTAACGATACTTTGCAATTAACCAATTTAACTTCTCCTTTGTGTGATAGCTATACTTGGAATTTTGGTGATGGTACAACAAGTAATTCTTCTTTTCATAAATATAATAAAAGTGGATTTTTTGACATTTCTTTAACTGTAATGGATAGCCATGGTTGTAAAGATGCAATATCCAAAACGAAAGCGATAGAAGTTGTACCGACTCCTCAAGTCAATTTTGTGTTTACTCCAGATTCGATTGATATTTTAAATCCAGAAGTTAGATTTACTACAAATTCAGATGGTAAATATTTTAAATGGAATTTTGGAGATGGTAAACCAACTTCGCCGCTAAAAAATCCAACGCATATTTTCCCTGATGAATCCGGAAAATATTACACAGTAACCTTAACAGCATTTAATACAAAAGAGGGCTGTACTAATACCTATTCGCAAGTGATTGTTGCTAAAGAACCTATTATCTATTATATTCCAAATTCCTTTACTCCAAATGGGGATGAAATAAATAACACCTTTCAACCTATTTTTTCCAGTGGGTTAGACCCTTTTAATTATTCCTTTTATATCTACAATCGTTGGGGAGAATTGATTTTTGAATCCCATAATGTTAAAATTGGATGGGACGGAACGTATGGAAACAAAATAGTGGAGAACAATACCTATGTTTGGAAAATTGAGTTTAATGAAAAACAAACAGAAAAACAACATGTGAAATTAGGACATGTGAATGTTGTTCGTTAATGGATGTAAAATGATACTAATTATCGACTGTGGGAGTCAAAAAACACCTTTTATTGAAGAAGCAGTAGACCTTCAAATGGATTTTGAAACGATTGGTTTGTGGGATGTTACCAAGACGTATACGGAAAATAAAAAAGGAGTTATTATTTCTGGAGCTCCGATATTGATTACAGAGATTGATTATACAAAGCATTTAGAACAATTATCCTTTCTAAAAGAATTATCGATTCCAGTACTTGGTATTTGTTTTGGTCATCAAATTATTGGTCTATTACATGGAGCTTTACCATCACGACAAAAAGAAGACCGTGATTGGCAAACGATTGAAGCCTTGGAAGAACATCCCTTATTTGATAAATTACCCGTGGAATTTGAAATGATGGAAGATCATTGTGAATCCATTTCGTTACCGAAAGATTTTCGTTTATTAGCAGTCTCCGACGCATGTGTTAATGAAGGAATGTGCCATATTACAAAACCGCTTTTTGGCGTGCAATTTCATCCAGAAGTTTCTGGCAACCAAGGTACTTTATTTATTGAAAACTTTGTTAATATTTGTTTGCAACACGAAACCAATACCTTGGCTTAAATCCCGAACTTCGTTGCTATGTTATTGAATAGACTTTGGATAGGAATGTTTTTGATTGCATTGGTAATGGGGCTTTCAAAATTGATTTTTTGGCACGATTTAACCATTTTTGAAAAAATGGTTACCTCATTATTTGATGCTGCAAAATCTGGGTTTGAAATTTCACTTTATTTTACTGGCGCTTTATGTCTTTGGTTAGGGTTTATGAAAGTAGGTGAAGAGGGTGGTGCAATACGAATAATGACGCATTTCGTTTCTCCTTTGTTTTCCAAACTTTTCCCAGAAGTACCTAAAGATCATCCTGCAATTGGATCTATGATGATGAATATTTCTGCCAATATGTTAGGATTAGATAATGCAGCAACTCCAATGGGCCTAAAAGCAATGAAGGAGTTACAAACGTTAAATCCAAATCCAGATACAGCAACAAATGCACAAATCATGTTTTTAGTATTAAATGCTTCTGGATTAACGATTATTCCGATTAGTATTTTGTCTTTACGTGCAGCAAACGGATCGGCTTCCCCTTCCGAAGTATTTTTACCCATACTAATTGCAACTTTCTTTGCCACGTTAGCAGCTTTGATATACGTTGGGATTCGTCAAAAAATCAATTTGTTAAATAAAGTGGTTTTAATCTATGTTGGTACTTTAACCAGTTTAATTGTTGGTTTATTGGTATTGCTTTATAACCATCCTCAATATATTCAGCCAATTTCTTCAGTTGGAAGTAATTTGTTTTTATTCTTAATTATTATCTTCTTTATTGTTTTAGCGATTCGATCAAAAGTGAATGTATATGACCAATTTATTGAAGGCGCAAAAGGTGGTTTTCAAGTTGCGATTGGAATCGTTCCTTATTTGGTTGCTATGTTGGCTGCAATTGCTGTTTTTCGTTCTTGTGGTGCTTTGGAGGCTTTGATTGAGGGCATCAAAATGGGATTGATTGCAATTGGTGTTACTACTACTCAATTTGTCGATGCGCTTCCGGTAGCCTTTATGAAACCGTTTTCAGGAAGTGGAGCACGAGCGTTAATGGTTGAATCTTGGACAACCTTTGGAGTGGATAGTTTTGCAGGAAAATTAGCTGCCACCTTTCAAGGAAGTACTGAAACTACGTTTTATGTTTTAGCTGTTTATTTTGGAGCGGTGAAAGTCAAACATACCCGTTACGCTGCAATGGGTGGTATTATTGCGGATATTGTAGGTGTGGTTACCGCTATATTTGTTTCTTATTTATTTTATGCTCACTAAGTTATTAGACATGTTCAAGAAAAAGAAAAAGGTACACATTCCTTCCAGTAAAGAAAAGAAAATTGTACCAATGAAGGCGTTGGACTATCCACCAAAGATTTTATTGGCATGGGCGAAAGCGATTGAAGGAGACGATGAGTTTTCTGAATGGTTGAAATTTAATGGCTTTTTGGAATTACATACTGCATGTGCAGCGATTTCTTTGAACGAAAAAGCACGTTTGTGGCTAATGGATAACGGTTATCCGCATTTATTAGCATTTATTCAAGCAGCAGAAGGAAACAAACCAGCTACCGCTTGGTTGGAAAAAAACGGCTTTAATTTATTGTATAAAATGGCATTAGCGATTGATGGAGACAGAGATGCTTATGCTTGGGTGAAAGATACACAAGCAACGGATATTTATATTTTAATGGTTGCAATTAAAAAGACTAAAGACGAAATAGAGGATCAAAATAATGACCCTCATACTTTTAGATAATTATTTTAATCTGCGTAATTATTTTTCTCTAAACGATCTTTAATCTCTTGCAAGTGTTTCGCTTTACGCTCATTTCGCGTATTAATAGCAGTTTGCGTAAAGTAACGGTGATTGGTTAAGAAGGCAACTTGTATCTCATCCCACTTACGATCACTGTTAATTTTATCGTACTCTCGTAACTCTACTCGAAGTTTATCCGCAATTTCATGGAAGTCCTCGCGACCTAAATAATCCAAATCTGCATCACATATTATTTCTTCTAAGTGATTTTTTGGTTTGTGGGGTATCGATGTTACATAGATTAAATCTTTTATAATATCGATATGTTCTTTTGAATACCCATAATTTGGAAGAATCTCTTCGGCTAAACGCGCTCCTATTGGTTCATTGGAATCATACGCTTCAATAAATCCTGCGTCGTGATAAGAAGCGGCAGATTTCAATAAAAATAAACCTTCATCGGTTACACCTTCTAACAAGGCAATACGTTCAATTGATTTTACCACATCCGCAGTATGTGTGATACTATGGTAGTGTAATTTTGGAGATAATTGTTCCTCCAACACTTTCATAATATGTCGTTCTGCTTTATAGTAATTAATGCTACTGTATTGGTGAAGATTTAAGATTTGATGAAAACGCTCGTTTGGATACAAACCTTTTCCATCTATAGAAAGTTCAGGTTTGATACCTTCTACCGTATACATATCAATTAAACCTTGACTTTTCGTTTTCGCTTTTCCACGGAACGTACAGATAAAATATGGTTCAATGTATTTGAAGGTTTGACCGGATACATTTACTTTTCCAGGTTCACCCAACATTTCCATACGTTGTGCTTGATTCACGGTAGAACCCCAAATATCGTAAGCTAATTTTTCGGTACCAATTACACCTGCAGTAACTTCTCCAGTATTTATACCTAAACGTAAATTCCATACTTGACCACCTTCAGCGATTGCTTTTTCTCGCATGTGGTGCATGGTATCTTGAATTTGTAAGGCAGCTAAACACGCATCTACTGGATTGGTTTTGTTGCGAACGGGAACACCTCCAGCACACATATATGCATCCCCAATCGTTTTGATTTTTTCTAAGTTATTGCGAACAATAATCTCATCAAATTTACGGAAGTAGATATCGAGTTCACTAACCAACTGAGATGGACTCATAGTTTCCGCAATCTTAGTAAATCCTACAAAATCAGTAAATAATACCGAAACACGACTATAGGCACGTGCACTTGCCCTACCTGTCGCTTTGATTTCCTCATAAGTAGAAACTGGAAGAATGTTTTTTAATACTTTCTCTGTTTTTTCTTTCTCAATTTCTAATAATTTCTTTTGTTCTTCGAGGTTGTTTTTCTTTTCCTCGATCATTTCTTTTTGTTTCTCAATTTTTACATTTTGCTCGCGGATTTCTCGGGTTCGCTCTGCAATTTTCATTTCCAATTTCACTTGTTGTCTACGCTCATATTCAATTTTTTTACGGAAATAGAATATAGTTAATAAAGCGATGACAAGTGCAATTCCAATCCAGAACCAAATCGTTTTCCAGTATGGAGTTTCTACGGTAATACTAAGTGTAGCAGGATGTTCACTCCATTGTCCATTTGCAAATTTTGCAAAAACTTTCAAGGTATATTCTCCCGGTTGAATGGAGTTTAGGTGTAATTGATTGGTGTTTCCAAGTAATACTTCTTCTTCGTCAGAACCTTCTAAAATGTATTTATAGGAGATAAGATTAGGATTACTTAATTCAGTAGCCATGAATTTTAATGTAACACTTCTTTTTTTGTACTTTAAATTTATATGTTTGGTAAAAGGAATAGCCCGAGTTAACAATTTATTACTTTCTTGAGGTTTCAACCAATGGTCGTCTAACTTTATTTTAGTAAAGAATACATCTACCATTTTATCTTTCGTGGATAAATTATGTGGATTAAAGTAGTTGTACCCATATATCCCTCCAAAGTACATCATACCCGTTTTGGATTTATAGTAAGCACCTTGATTAAACTCGTTAGACATCAGTCCGTCTTGCTCTGTAAAATTCAGAACAGCTTCGGTTTTGGTATTGAATTTAGAAATCCCTTTGTTGGTACTTAACCAAATGTTGTCACTATTATCTTCACGTAAGATTGCATAAATTACGTTGTTAGGAAGTCCATTTTTCTTGCTATATAATTTTCCTTTTTTGGTTTGAAGGTTCCATTTAATCATTCCTGCCCCCATTGTTCCTAACCACAAGATGTTTTCGTTTTCCTGGTAAATAGTAGCAATATATTCTTTAGAAACATTGGCAATAATAGGATTGTATTTGTATGGAATAATCATCAATTCACCTTCTTTATTTTCTGTCAATTGAAACAATCCTCCCGTACCAGCTGTAAACCAAAAATTTCCATTTAAATCTTTAAAAATTACTTTACAAACTCCACCTCCAATAGTTTGTGATGGATTTTTTTGATCGTGTTCAAATACTTTGAAGCTGCCATTTTTTTGATTATAAAGTAAAACACCACCCTTGGTTGCTAAGAAATATTGACCTTCTTTGTATTTTTCAATCTCATAAATACGTTCAAAATTGGAAGGATTTGCAACACCTTTGTATGGTATTTTCGTAAATGAATAGGAAGATTCGGAATTAATTTTCAATAAATGCAATCCATCTCCAGCACCAACTAATAAATTGTTTGCATCAAATGCACACATACTTAATATGATGGAATTGTTTATTTTTTTATTGGTTTTTATTTGTTTGAAATACTGGGTAAATTTTCCAGTTCGATTGTCATAACGAGAAACAGAGTTGTCCGAACCAACATAGAAATAGCGATTTGTTTTTTCTTCTGTAAAACTCCAAACACTCGCTGCAGGAATACCTCGCGTAAGGTCTTCGCTTGGACCATTACCTAAAAAACCTTGGTTAATTGGGTCAAAACTACAAACTCCGCGTTCGGTTCCAACCCAAAAAGTACCATTTTTGTCGCGTAATAATACATTGGTTGCATTATATAAAAGTGCATGTTTTTGAAAGATATCTTGTGTGGATTGGTAAATATTTACACGGGTTTGGTTTTTATTATATTCAATTGTAAATAGTCCATCGGATTTAGAAGTTACGATGAATTTATTTTCATTTAGAATTAATATATCGTGAATTTCCATCCAACCGAAATTATCATCTAATTTTCGAAAACAGGGTTTTATTTTTTTAGAATATTTATTTAAAAAATATAGCCCCTGATTGGAGCAAATAATCCAATTATTCTTGTCAAATGGTTTAATTGTATAAGCTTTTACTTGCTTATCGGTTTTCGATTTTACAGCAATCGGGTAGCTTTTTTTAGCAGGAATATGATATATATATACACCTTTATCTTCCGTACTTATTAAAAGTTCATCTTTCGAGATTAGGGTAATAAATAATATTTTTTCGGTTGGTAATTTAATTGATTTTACCCGTTCAATCTTTTGATTTTTAGCATTGAAAAATAACACACCTGCGTTTGAACTTCCAATCCATATGTTACTTGCTTCGTCTTCTATGATAGATTTAGCTTGAAGTACTTCTAAATTTGGAGCAAGAAATGTTTTAAAATTTTCAGTATTTGGATCGTATTGGGTAAGTCCGTTAGAAGTACCGAACCATAATAGTCCATTTTTTGACTTCATGGCAGATAAAATATCTCCATTTTCAATTCCTTCGCTATTATCAGGAGAAAATGTCTCAAAAGTTTGGCCATCAAAACGATTTAACCCATCTTGTGTTCCAATCCAAATAGAACCAATGTTGTCTTGGAGTAAAGTACTAATTGCAGACTGGGAAAGTCCATCGCTAATGGTATAGTTTCTAAAACGATACGCATTTTGGGAAAAGGAAAATGTAGTTATAAAGAGTAAAAGAAAGACCGCCAGAATTCGCATAATAAAAATTTGTACGAAAATTAAGGATTTAATTGGCTGTAAAATAGGGAATAGGGGGTTTGTTTTGAAGATAAATTGGTTAATAAAGGTTAGAAGTTGGTTGTTTTTTTCTTACTCAGAGAAAAAAGGAGGTTTTTTGGACGTAAATGCCCTTTTCGATACCACAGAGAAAACTTCACTTTGTTCGTGCCCCAAGTTCAATTTAACGCAGACAAAAACCACTGCGATCTCGAAAACGAAAGAGCATCAAAAAATATTCCCCATTTCCTCTGCGCTAACTAAAAACAAAAAAAGGCCGTTTCAATCAAGAAACAGCCTTCGAAATATATAACAGGTTGGATTATTTACCAGCCGTTTCCGTTGCTCCATTTGTAGCAGGAATAAACTTCTCTAAATCGCGATCGAAAATGTAGATACCTCCAGAATCACCACCGATTAATTTTAATTTATCCAATAAAGAACGTGCCATAGCCTCTTCTTCTAATTGTTCCGAAACATACCATTGCACGAAATTATGCGTGGTGTAATCTTTCTCTTGCAAACAAATATCTACCAAGTTATTGATGCTATCTGTCACCATTAATTCGTGTTGTAACAACAAATCAAACACATTGACGATAGTATCAAATTCTACAGGTGGTTTTTCAACCGATGGGATCACCGCTTTTCCTCCACGTTCGTTGATGAATTTTATCAATTTCAACATGTGAAAACGTTCTTCATCGGAGTGTAAGTACAAAAACTTTGCAGTTCCGTTCAAACCTTGGTTTTCTGCCCAAGAGGCCATTGCTAAATAAAATTGAGAAGAATAACTTTCTTTATTTACTTGGTCGTTTAATGCCGTTTCAACACGTGTATTCATAGCTTGTGAATTTGTTTCATACAAAGTTAAAATTAATACAAACGTATCCGCTTCATTTGATTTAAAAAATTGTTCACACAGATATTTATTTGTAACTTAACAAGAGAAACATACCAACACGCTAATAAATCTTATATTAGTACTAATTATTACGATCATGTCTAGAAAATCCAAACATCATAACTCAAAGTCTAAAACAAAAGATAGTTTAACTTATTCCATCCGTAAACTCTTTGAGAAAAATTTCGGTAAAGAACTTACCCACCAAGAAGTATGCT
>CANGOF010000021.1 GCA_947455515.1 Flavobacteriia bacterium | reverse complement strand
GGAATATTAGAGGGGATAAATTCGAAGATACAGTTGGCTAAAAAAAGAGCAAGAGGATATCGAAACATTGAAAACTTCATTAATATGATTTACTTTGTGGCAGGGAAGCTAAAGTTTAACTACCCACAGTATTCCATATAGAACCAAAAAAATTAAATAGTAATAACCATTTAATAACAGGAATTTAGAAAGACTATGAAAAAATTTATTCTTAAAAAATGATTTATTTGTTCAACCCCTTTTTCAAAAACTGTTTATACACTTCTACATTAGGTTCATACCCTATCGCCTCCGTCAAATCATTCCCTTCTGCATCAATCATCACATATAATGGCTGTGAAAGCTGTCCATAATGTGTTACTTGATAATCCGACCATTTATTCCCTACCGTTTTAATCATCCCTTGAATCGCTTTGGAGTACTTCCATTGCGACTTAGGTAATTTTTCACGGTCATCCACATACAATGATACAATTACAACCTCGTCCTTTAAAATTGGATGTACAGCCTCACTCAGCCATACTGTAGACTCGGTACGTCGACAATTTGGACAATTGTGTCCAGTAAAATCTAATAATATAGGTTTGCCTTCCAAACGTGCATACTCTTTTGCTTTTTCCAAATCATGAAAAGTCAATAAACTTCCATCTGCAACCTCATGCATGTATGGACGGAACTTCTTAAAATTCTCGCTTTCATTAGCTATAGAACTTCCTGTATCCCCTTTTACAAATCGGAAATTATCTTCACTATGCGTTCTTGGAGGTGCAACTCCATCTATCAAACGCAATGGTGCGCCCCACATTCCGGGTAAAAGATATACAGCAAAAATAAACGCTGATAAAGCAAACATAAAACGTGTAACAGACAAACGTTCAACGTTCGAATCATGTGAGAATTTCAATTTACCTAACAAGTAAAAACCAATGATAAAGAAAATAACAATCCAAACCGCAACAAACAATTCACGCGTTAAAATACCCCAATGGTAGGCTAAATCAACTCCTGATAGAAATTTCAATGCCAATGCTAATTCCAACAATCCAAGAACAACTTTTACAGAATTTAACCACCCACCAGATTGTGGTAAACTATTTAACCATCCTGGAAAGATTGCAAACAACGTAAATGGTAAGGCTAAAGCAATCGCAAATCCTCCCATCCCTATCGCTGGAGCCAATAACGCTCCGTCAGCTGCAGAATCTACTAACAATGTTCCAATGATCGGTCCTGTACAAGAAAACGAAACCAAGCTTAAGGTAAATGCCATAAAAAAGATTCCTATCAATCCGCCTTTATCGGCATTCCCATCCGCTTTGTTTACCCATGAATTTGGCATTCTAATTTCAAATGCACCTAAAAAAGAAACTGCGAAAAAGATAAATATCCCAAAGAAAATAAGATTCATCCAAACGTTGGTCGACAAATCATTCAATCCTGTAGGACCTAATAAAGCAGTAATTATTAATCCTAAACTCACATAAATAACAATGATGGAAAACCCATACAACAAAGCATTGAATATCCCTTTCATACGTGTCTTAGACCGTTTCGTAAAGAAAGTAACCGTCATCGGAATCATTGGAAAAACACAAGGCGTCAACAAAGCGATCAATCCTCCTCCAAAACCTTTGAAAAACACAATCCAAAGTGCATCTTTCGGTTTTGAAGCCTTTACAACCGCTTTTTTATGATTGCCATTTTTTGTTGCTATACCATCCTGACTATTAATCACCTTCTCTTTAACAACACTATCTCCTGTCTTAAATGTAACAATATCTTCCGTCACCTTTAACTCGTCTCTCGTCACCCCTACATATCCAGTCGCTTTTACACTTCCTTCTTGCTCCGTCGGCATCAAACATTGTACCGCGCACAACTGAAAATTATAATTGAATTTTATTTCCACCGGTAGATTACTCAAAAATTCAATCTCTTGTTTGTAAACAACTGAATTTTCAATATAAAGCGATATACCTAAATCATCTTTGTGTGTAATCGCCTTTTTCCCTTCAATCAAAGTACCTACCGTTCGATATAATTTTGACGTTTTAAACACAAAACTCGTAGGAATACCAGTAAAACTAGCTTTCTCAGGATTATGATGTATGGAATAAATGTGCCAATCTTTTACAATATTTGCCTTTGCAACCACATATGCATGCGAAGCATCTTTCTTCTCCAAACTAAAACTCCAGTCTATATAATCTGAAAAACTTTCATTTGGCTGAGCAAATACACTATTACTACCTAGTAAAACGAGAAAAAAAAGTAAAAAATAAAATAAACGAACTATCATAAGAAATTGTTTAATGTAATAACGAAAAAAATCCGTTTTGAACATAGAACAAATCTACTACAAAACGGATTCTAAGAAAAACATCAGGAAAAAAACCTGATAAATTTTATTAAAATTTAACTTCTACAATATGATCAATAGGAATCCAAACCCCACCTTTCAAACAAATATATTTAGCTCCAGTTGCCCAAATGGTAGTCTCTACTCTTTTTGGCCCCTCGTCATCATGGAAATAAATAGACACTTTAGAATGGTATCCATTCCCTAAACGCGTTGCTTGTTCCAATTGTTGTCTTAACTCTTCATGTTGTTCAACATTCATGTCATTCTGAAATGACATCTTTGAAACCTCCTCTTTCTCGATTGTTTTGTATGCCGAAATTTCCATATCCGTGTGTTTTAATTCTATCTATTAATTCCCAATACCCTAAGATATTTGACAAAAATAGGAAAATTTAGGAGAATATTTAAGGGGTTCTGTTAAAATTAAAGCCTATTTTTCAACAATCTGCACTTTTAAAATAGATTTAGTTGTATGATCAGCAACTGATTTTCTAGAAATTTTAAATCCAACGCACCACACAATCTCATTTTCATCTTCTACAACCAAACATCGATTTCGAATAGACGATTCAATTTTTGCTTCTGTCAACACGTCTGATATCAACTTGGTTCCTTTCATTCCAATAGGAGCAATTCGATCACCAATCTTCCAAGGCCGAACCTTTAAAACTCCACTTATTTTAGATTTATCTATATAAATCACCTCTTTTGAAAAAACTGTGGGTAATTGATTCGTCTCACTAATCAATAACTCAAACTCTTTGCGCTCGAATGTATTTTTTAAACTAAAACCCTCTTTCTCCTTGAAAAATTGGAAGTCGCCACAAGAAATCATTTTACCTTTCTGTGAAAAACGAATCTTTTCTAGCTGTTCCAAAACTTCATGCCCTCCTCCTAATTGACGAATAACCTCAATCTTAACCTCCTTGGAAATTTGATCAAAAATATCCCCACCCCAATATTGATTAGCTAGGATGTCTTCCATTATTTTATCAGCACTAACTTCAATATGTTTCTGTGTTTCTTGAAAAGCATCAACCAATAGCAAAACAGAGGAAACTAAATCTGGAATTTCTTTTTCAACAAGCGGTAAACAAACATTCCTTAATTTATTTCTCGTATATTTATTTTGTTGGTTTGAACTATCCTCTCTCCAAAATATACGATTATTTATAGCATAATGTAACAATTCTTCTTTTGTGGTTTTTAGAAATGGTCGAACATAACACTGGTGAATCGGTAACATACCTGCCATTCCCAAAACTCCAGACTTGCGCGCTATATGCTGAAAAAATGTTTCTACTTGATCATCTGCATGCTGCCCTAAAGCAACATAACTTCCCGGATACTTTTGTAATTGCTCTTGAAAAAAATCGTACCGAATATTCCTCGCAACTTCTTGTAAATTCCCTCCCATTTTGGAAAGAATTTCCTTTGTGTTGATTTTTTTCACAACTATTGGAACATTCAACTGATTACATAAATCCCGAACAAACTGCTCATCTTTATTCGATTCTTCACCACGTAAGCAATAATTTACATGAATCACTTCAATATCTACACAAAGAATTTTAAAAAAATGTAACAATACTACCGAATCAACTCCACCGCTACAAGCAACAAAAACCTTTTTTGCAGCTAAAAATCCCCACACCGATTGAAATTGCTTTAGATCCATTTAACTGAAAAATTTCAGAATTTTATTCACCTTAACTAAACATTCCTCGTACTCTTTTTCTGGATCAGATTTCATAGTTATTGCACTACCAACAGAACATGAAAGTACATTCTTTTTATTATTATAAAGCAAAGATCGAATTACCACATTTAAATCAAAATCACCATCAGGAAAAATAATTCCTATAGAACCCGAATACAAGCCTCTTCGGAAAAATTCTAATTTTTCAATTATCTGCATCACACTTACTTTTGGCGCTCCCGTCATTGACCCCATAGGAAAACTTGCTCTCAAAATTGCTTCCAAAGAAAGATTTTCTTCCACCTCACAAACTATCGTAGAAACCAAATGATGTAATGTCTCAAAAGTTTGTAATTCACATAAATGCGCTACTTGAACACTTCCTTTTTTAGCAATTCTTGAAAAGTCATTCCGAACTAAATCCGTAATCATAACATTTTCAGACACTTCTTTCCTATCCCCCTGTAGCGATTTTTTAAGTTGATCGTCTTCTATTTCGTCTTTACCTCTACGTATTGTACCTTTTATCGGCTGCGATAAGAGACGCGAACCAACCTTTTCAATATAGCGTTCAGGACTAAAACACAATACGGACCAATCCTCAAAATGCATTAAAACAGAAAACGGTGCTTTGGTTTGTTCATGAATAGAACGAAATAATGAAATAGTATCTAATTTCGATACATTTTCAGCATAAAACTCCTGACAAAAATTTAATTCATAACAATTTCCATATTGAATCTCCGCCTTGACTTTATTAACCGAAGTTATATATTCATCACGCGTGATTCGATTTTGAAACTCGATAGATTGTGGTAATGAGAATGAACCTTTATCCGTAATCTTAGCATACAATTGGCTTACATAATTTCGTAATTCTATTGTTTCTTGACCTTGAACGAAATTCCCGTTTGTAAAGTCCACAACATAATCAGGTGACCATAAAACTACAATAGGAAATTCAATGTGATCTGGATTATTACTTTTCAAATCTTCCATCTCATTTTTCAAATCATACGACAGACAAGTGAAAATATACTTCCCAATACGCTCATCCAAAAACGCCTGAAATTGCGAAAAATCAGCTCCTTCCAACATGACAAAACGCTCACCCGAACCAAAACCGATCAATTGCTTGTCTGGAAAATAAATAAACTCTTCTTGTGTCTGCATACAACTAAAAAAGGTTATCTCACAATGAAATAACCTTAAAATATTTTAATAAAAGAATGAAAAAGAGAATAGATTTTTCGAGACTAACAAAAAATTAAATCCGCAGTTAACATTAGTAAATGAGGGATTTAATTTTGAAGTTAAACGAAGAAAAAGCATTTTCTTTTCGATCGACTAATTACGAGGTCCTCCGGTATTGACCGGCGCATCTCCATCCGGTGCTGGATTCACATTTCCTTTAATTCGGATAATTTTTGTCGGGTCATTTGTAGCATTCGACAAAATAGTAATACTCTTATTTATCGGACCCGAAATTTTAGTGTTGTACTTAACTGTAATTACTCCTTTTCCACCTGGAGGTATAGGTTCTTTCGTGTGCGATGGAACAGTACAATTACAAGGGGCTGTAGCCTTAGTAATAATCAATGGAGCTGTACCTGTGTTAGTAAACTCAAACGTACATTCGCCATTACTACCATATTTTATAGTACCATAATCGTGAACCTCTTTCTTAAATTCAATTTGTGCACCTCCTAATTGCATCAAAGAAGTTAATGTAAAAAATAATCCTACTAATAAAAGTGGAAGAAATAAAATTCTATTTTTCATAAGTATTGGTTTCAAAAATTAGTTACTCAAATATAAAGATAAAATGTTAAAATTTATTTTTTTTTATGATTTCTTATGATTTCCCCAGTCGCATTTTAACCATCTCAACAATCTCTTTCTTTAATTTAGGATGCTCATTCAATAATCGATAATAATAGTGTGTTTTTTGTCTATCTTTCAAAAACACCTCCGATGTTGTTGCAGCATTTAATAATAAAGCTGCTTTTTGTTTGTATTGTGGGAAATAAGCTAATAAAGTATCTGTCCAAGCAATGGACAAAGCATATTTTTTTTCTTGCATATATAACTGCTGCAACTTATCCAAGTACACAGAAGTCATTTCTTTAGATTCACCTAATTTAAAAGCACGTTTATAATACCTTTCAAGTAAATGTATCGTGTTATAGGGTAAAGTATCTACTTTATTATCCATCAACTGTGTGAATGCATAATGTAAAGTATCTTCTAAAATCGATATCTTTTTTTCAACAAGTACATAATTAGACAAGCCAACTACTGTGTGTTTTTTTGTACGGTTACACCCTATAAGAAGGATACAAAAACTGAAAATTAGAAAATACATTTTCATCTATTTCCCTTTTTTAATCGCTGGAAATCGCATACGATAATCCACAATTACGATTCCTTTAGAAATATTACCCAACTTTTTAGTCAATAATTTACGTTTCAATACGGATAAATGATCCGTAAATAAAATCCCTTGAACATGGTCATATTCATGTTGAATTATACGAGCCGCATACCCATCGAAAGTCTCTTTTTTATGAAATACCCAATTTTCATCATAATAAGAAATTACCACTTTTTCTTTGCGATAAACCTCTTCTCTAATTTTAGGTATACTTAAACATCCTTCATTAAACCCCCATTCTTCGCCTATTTCGTCTTCAATAATCGGATTGATAAATACCTTTTTAAATCCCTCTAAACCAATTGTTCTTGGGTCTTTTTCATTTTCTTCTTCATCCTCCTCTAAAAAAGGACTCCCATCCACAACAAATAAGCGAATCGATTGTCCAATTTGAGGAGCTGCAAGTCCTACACCTTGTGCGTTATACATAGTTTCAAACATATTTTCAACCAATACACTTAAGCCCTCAAAAGATTGGTCAATTTCAACTGCTTCTTTTTTTAAAACTGGGTCACCATAAGCAACAACAGGTAATATCATAGTTTTTTATTTTAAAAGTCAAAAGTAGAAAGAATCAAGTAGAAAGTCAAAAGTTAAAAAAATGCATTTCAAAAGTTTTGGATAGAACTCATGTAAGATTGCAATAAAATAGTTGCACTGACCTCGTCGATCAAACTTTTATCTTGTTTTTTATTCTTAGATAAACCAGACATAGAAATAGCTTGACTGGCCATTTTAGATGTAAAACGCTCATCGTACAAAACCACTTCTAACATAGGAAATTCTTTTTTCAATACACAAAAAAGGAGATGGACATTTTCTGTAATATGTGTTGGTTCATTATTTAAACGTTTAGGCTCCCCTAAAACAATAACACCTACATTTTTTGTGTCAACAAGCTTTTTTAGTTCTATAATTAATTGATTACTAACTACTGTTTTTAAACCACTTGCAATGATATTATTTTCATCTGTGATAGCCAAACCGGTTCGTTTCAAACCAAAATCTAACGCTACAATTCTTTTTTTTACATTCATAAGTTACGCAAAGATAGGTAGATTTTGAAAGCTAAAGAAACCGAGCTTGATTAAGGTGATCAATAATATTAGTTACTTCGATCCAAAAAAAATGGTTCTACTCCAGATAACATTCGGAATTACATTAAAAAATGAAAACACAAAGTAACAACTCTGCTAAATAAATTTTGAAGTTGAACGAAGAAAAAGCATTTTTTAGTTCTTACCTATGTATATTTGTTAAAAAAATAAACAATGAGATCAATCATCGAAAAAGCGTGGGAAGATCGTTCACTTCTTGCAGATAAAACAACTATCAAAGCTATAGAACACGTTATTGAAGAATTAGATAGAGGAATTATTCGAGTTGCCGAACCAACAGACACCGGCGAATGGATTACCAATGAATGGGTTAAAAAAGCTGTAATTTTATATTTCCCAATACGTCAGATGGAAACAATTGAAGTTGGACCATTTGAATTTCATGATAAAATGTTACTCAAAAAGGGATATAAAGAATTAGGTGTACGTGTAGTTCCGCAAGCTGTGGCTCGTTATGGAGCATACATATCACGCAATGTAATATTAATGCCATCTTATGTAAATATTGGAGCCTATGTAGATGAAGGTACAATGGTCGATACATGGGCAACCGTAGGGTCTTGCGCGCAAATCGGTAAAAATGTTCACTTAAGTGGTGGCGTTGGAATTGGCGGAGTGCTTGAACCACTTCAAGCAAGTCCAGTTATTATTGAAGATAATGCATTTATTGGATCAAGAAGTATCATAGTTGAAGGTGTACGCGTGGGAAAAGAAGCGGTAATTGGAGCAAATGTTTGCATTACTAAATCGACAAAAATAATTGATGTAACAGGAGAAACGCCTATTGAAACAATCGGTTACATTCCTGAAAGAAGTGTAGTTATACCTGGAAATTACACGAAAAAATTCCCAGCTGGAGAATTTCAAGTACCTTGCGCATTGATTATTGGGAAAAGAAAAGAAAGTACTGATTTAAAAACTTCTTTAAATGATGTACTAAGAGAACACAACGTCGCAATATAATCTGCGTCTTATTAATGATATAAACTACAAAAGCATAAATTATTTGTTAAAAAATTGTTTCTTTGTAGTCAATTTTAGATTTTATAAAGGTTTAATTAAAACTCAAACACCATGAAATTACGTAATATTTTTATGTTAATCGTAGTGCTAACTGCTGGTTTCACTAGCATTTTCGCTCAAGAAACAGAAACAGGATTTTCTTGTGGACATTCAGAAATGCAACAAAAATATTGGAAAGAAAATCCTCAAGCAAAACTAGATTATGAGAATATTCTGAAAAACCTAACGAATTTCGAATTCGAATTGGATAAAAAAAGAGGGACAAAAAAATACATCATTCCTATCGTTTTCCATATTCTTCACGAAAATGGACTTGAAAACATTTCAGATGCACAAGTGTTTGATCAAATTAAAATATTAAACAGAGATTATAATAAATTAAATGCTGATACCGCAGATGTTCAACCTGAATTTAAAGAAATTATTGCAAATTGTAATTTTGAATTTCGTTTAGCACAAAAAGACCCGAAAGGGAATTGTACAAATGGTATCAATCATTATTTTACAAGTCTAACGAATAATGCTGGAGAAGAATCTAAAATTAACCAATGGAATAGAGCACAATATTTAAATGTTTGGGTAGTTAAAACAATCGGAATGTCAGGTGTAGCAGGATATGCATTATTTCCAACTGGTGCACAAGGAGCTAATTTCAAGGCTGACGGAGTAATTATTCTTCATAATTATATCGGATCTATTGGCACTGCATCACCATATAGATCAAGAGCTTTAACGCACGAAATTGGACATTATTTTGGACTACCTCACGTTTGGGGAAATACAAATGATCCAGAAGTAGGATGTGGAGATGATGGAATTAGCGACACGCCAATGACTAAAGGACATAAAAGTTGTACAAAATCGTCAATTGGAAATAATCAAACGTGTAGTACTGATATATTCTTTCAATACAAGATGGATAGTGTTAAAGTTAACTCAGGAACAACAGACCCTACTCCCCTTTCTAAAATTGACTCTGCAACATTCACCTCATTTAAAGCAAATGGTGTTTCTGCAAATTCTACAATCGCTAAAGCATTTAGCTTTTCTTCTTGGCCTTTAGGTGGAGTAAATAAAGATACTACCTATGCTAATCAAACTGGAACTTTAGACCCTACTAAATATTACGAATTTTCAATTTCTCCAAAGAAAAATGGACTATTGACAATAGATCAATTAAAACTAAAAACATTTAGAGATACCAATGGAATCAAATCGTTTGTGGTAAAATCGAGTGTTGATAATTATACTGCTAATTTGCCTATAACAGTTTCTAATCTTGTAATTGCGCGAGTTAAAAACAACGAAGTCTATATACTTAGAGATACAACCAAATGGTTCGTTACCTCTATAAAAACAACCGATACTGCTTTTGCTAACTTAAAAACAAATGAAAAAGTTACTTTCAGAGTATATGCTTGGAATGCAGAAAAGAACAATGGTACTTTTGGAATAGACTCCGTTACTGTATATGCTCGTTCAGGAGCTATTGAAAACATTGAAAATTACATGGAATACTCTTATTGTTCAAATATGTTTACGAATGAACAAGCTAAATCAATGCGCTTGAGCCTTGAAAGCAATTTTAGTTCACGTAAAAACTTATGGTCGGACTCTAACTTAATTGCTACTGGTGTAAAAAACTTGGATGCTCCAATAACATGTAAACCAAGTGCTAATTTTTACATGAATTTGAAAAAAGATAACACAAATGTTGAAACCAATATTTGCGCATCTGACGCTGTAGTATTTCATGATATTTCTACGAATGGCGTTGTTAATTCAAGAAAATGGATTTTCGAAGGGGGGGTTCCTGCCTCATCAACAGATGCTAATCCGGAAGTAACATTTAGCTCTGCGGGTTGTCATGATGTTACCTTAATTGTTTCAAATGATCGTGGTACAGATACATTGTATATTAAAAATTACGCATGTGTTACGACTTTCTCTTCTGAAATAGGGTATCTAACGGAAAACTTCAATTCTGGTTATTCTTGGGATTGGAGAATTGAGGATAATAATATAAATTCTTCAAAATTTGGTTTTGCATCCGCAAATGGAAAAGGAAAAAGTAAATGTTTAAAACTGAATAATTATCGTGACGTAACTAAATTCCAATACTACCAAGACGGATTCTCGTATTACTCAAAATTAGCAGGGACGAAGCATTCGATTATTACTCCTGCAATTAACTTGACTACTACTAAGAATGTAACGGTTTCTTTTGATTATGCTTTTGCAACGGATGCTTATTATGATTCTTTGATTACAGATCAATTAAATGTTTATATATCTAAAGATTGTGGAGAAAACTGGACAGTTAAAAAAGTAATCGGAGGTCCAAAGATTTCGACGAATTCAATCACTGGAAATACATTAGTTACAGCTGGAAATTCCAGTGGTTCTGAATTCTTACCTGAGTCAGATATATTATGGAAAAACATATCTTTCCCAATTTCGGTAAACGAATTGGACTCGAAGACTCGTATTAAATTTGAATTCGTTCCTTCTCAATATGCTAACAATTTCTATATTGATAATGTTAACATTAACGGAACTTTACAAATCGAAGAAAGTCCAATTACAAAAATGAATGTGAATGTATATCCTAATCCAACTTCTTCAAACGAAGGAATTGTAATTAGTTACAACGCTAATAATGAAAATGTGACATTTGAATTAATCGATGTACAAGGAAAAACAATTACAAAGGAAGTAAATACAACGAAAAACTCAAGTGTAAATCATTCATTAAACACTAATAAATTAGATGCTGGTTGTTATTTTATAAAAGCAACACAAGGAACATTTACATCAACGTATAAAGTAGTTGTTTTATAAAAACAACTACTACTAAATGCAAAAAGGGTGGTTATCATATGATAACCACCCTTTTTGTTTGAACTAAATCTTTGTATTATTTATCCAGAACAGATTTTATATTCGGCTTAAAATATAACTCCGATTTTAATATTTTACCATCTTCACGAAAAATAGGCTTTCCTTGCGCGTCTAATTTACTCATATTAGAACGCTGTATCTCTTCAAATACTTCTTCTATCTTATGTTGTAGACCGTGCTTTAAAATCGTACCACAAAGAATATACAATTGATCTCCTAAAGCATCTGCTACTTCAACTAAATCATTATTATTTGCAGCTTCTAAATATTCTTCATTCTCTTCTTTCATCAAATTATAACGTAACATGATTTCATCTTTCGATAAATTGGTTGTAGGACTATAATTATTTGAAATTCCAAATGAGTCATGAAAAATCTCAACTTGATCAATTACTTTTTTCATAAAGGATGTTTTTATTATATTTCTCTAATCAATAAAAGCTCAGCAAGAGCTATTAAAGTTTGCTTTTGTTCTTGTGGAACAGAAATCCTATGCAAAGATTCTAATGCATTTCGTTGGAATTCTCTCATCGTTTCTTTTGCAAAAGAAACAACACCAAATTCCTCAAACAATTGTTTAGCAGTTGCAATTTTATTTTCAGAATCTGTCATTTTCAATAATTCTTGTATTGAATTAGAGTTAATATTAATTGCTGCTTCTTTGGCTTTTAATAATAAGATCGTCTTTTTATTCGACAAAATATCTCCGCCAATTTGCTTCCCGAATTTTTCGGGATCACCATATAAATCTAAAATATCATCTTGAATCTGAAAAGCAACCCCTAAATTTTGACCGAAAGAATAAATGTGTTTTCGATCGCTTTCATCTGCATTTGCAATAATCGCTCCAAATTCTAATGCACAACCAAGTAAAACAGAAGTTTTCAAACGTATCATTTCAATATATTCAGAAATCGAAACCTGCTCAACACTCTCAAAATCCATATCCATTTGTTGACCTTCACAAACTTCTACTGCGGTTTGATTAAATAAAGTGAGTAAAGCTGGAATATGAACTGCATTTTGTTTGGCTAATTCTTGATACGCTTTTATCAATAATACATCGCCAGATAAGATAGCAATATCATCATTCCATTTTAAATGGACCGTTTCTTTTCCTCTACGTAATGGTGCTTTATCCATTATATCATCATGAATCAACGAAAAATTATGAAAAAATTCAACTGCCATAGAAGCATGTATTGCTTCTCTTTTTGTCGAATTAAATAATTCAGCAGACATCAACGTCAATAATGGTCTAATACGTTTTCCTCCTAATGACAAAAAATAGGTAAGTGGATCGTATAAATTGATTGGCGTAATTGGAAAAGTATACGAATTTATTTCTTCTTCAAAAAAATCGGAAAATGGTTGGATAGGATTCATTAGGACACTAAAGTCATTAAATACGTACCATATCCACTTTTCACTAAAGGTTTAGCAATTTCAATTAGTTGTTCTTTCGAAATAAATCCATTTCTAAAAGCGATTTCTTCAATGCATCCAATTTTTAAGGCTTGACGCTCTTCGATAACTTGTACAAATTGACCCGCTTGCATTAAGGATGGGAAAGTCCCGGTATCTAACCAAGCAGTTCCTCTACTTAGCATAGATACTTTTAATTTCTTACGACGTAAATATTCAGAATTCACATCCGTTATTTCATATTCACCTCTTGGGGAAGGTTTTAACGCTTTTGCAATTTCTATTACCGAGTTATCATAGAAGTACAAACCTGGGACCGCATAATTAGAACGTGGCTGCTCGGGTTTTTCTTCAATGGAAAGTGCATTCATATTTTCATCAAACTCAACAACTCCATATCTCTCTGGATCACTAACATGATAAGCATAAACTATCCCTCCATCTGGATTTAAGTTTTCTCTCAATAATTCATGCATTCCAGCGCCATAGAAAATATTATCTCCTAAAATAAGAGCAACGCTATCTGAACCTATAAATTTTTCACCAATAACAAATGCTTGAGCTAAACCATTAGGCTCAGGTTGTTCCGCATACTCAAAAGTACATCCAAGTTTACTTCCATCACCTAACAAACGCTTAAAGTGAGGTAAGTCGTGAGGTGTCGAAATAATTAATATTTCTTTTATCCCTGCCCCCATCAATACGGATAAAGGGTAATAAATCATTGGTTTATCATAAATTGGCATCAACTGCTTACTAATCGCCAATGTCAATGGGTGTAAACGTGTACCCGAACCTCCTGCTAAAATGATTCCTTTCATGTGTTTTACTTTAATTTTTTGAAGTCTATTTAGACTAATCAACTAAGATATTAAAAATATTGTTTGGTCAACCCTGTTATGGATATTGTTTTAAAATACCAGAATCAAAGGGAGTCCATAAACAAGCTTTCTTATTAGAAAATTTTAATGCACGATTTGTCCAGGTATTACAAGTACTATACATATGGTAACTACCAGAGGCTTCATAAAATGCATCATTAGTGCCATACACAGCATTCGTTGGAATAAATATCGCTTTTTTGGTTTTTCCTCTCAAAATTGAACGTTGGATATATCGAATTAATAATTTGTATTCCCCCTCGGTCATTGTAATCTTTTTACAAGTTGAGGATAACACTATTGAATCTAAATATGTTGTATGTAAAGCAGATGTGCTCAAACCGAACATAGCTTTAATAGCAGTTTTAGCAGTCAAATCTCCCCATGTTGGTGTATTCAAATAAAAACCTTTATCTCCCCAACCCATAGCTAAATATTGGGAACTTGAATCTTTATCTTTTGTGTTTTTATATGGAAAAATTTTCGACCAATTAATTTGTTTTGTTTTTACAGGAACCACTATATCCGTATGCACACCATTTGATTTTATATAAATAGAAATAGGTCCGTTTTTAGATAAATCCCCATTCACAGAAATACGAGAAAAAGTAAATGCTGTTGCAAAATATAAAACAATAAATACAATTAGAAACAAAATCAATTTTAAAAGATTTCTAAGCGTTTTTCTCATTCCTATTCCATTAATTCTTATCAAAGAAATGTTTTTCAATATCAAAGGTCGACTTCACACCAACCTTATGATATTCTTCTTGTAACCATTTCTCTGCATAAACTCGACCTTTTTGTTTTAGATCTAATAAAAACTCCCAAGAAGTATTCATTTTACTCGAATGTTTCATATGACCTAAAGCTTCATGCGCTGATATGGAATGAACAAAAATTTCACGTGAAAGTTTTCCGTCTTGTACATCCACTCCTTTTCTAACCAATTCATTTCGGTAATGAATTAATTTCATTTCATTAATCAAGCTACTATTGAAACAAATTTCAGTAATTCTATCTTGTATATCTCTGGCTGACGTTGGAACTTCCTCAATATTAATAGAATTAATTTTAACTAATAATAAATCGTGAATATCTGTATTTTCTATCAATGGAAATAAAGGTGGGTTCCCCATATATCCACCATCCCAATAATGTTCTCCATCTATTTCAACCGCTTGAAATAAATAAGGTAAACATGCAGATGCCAAAACAGCTTCTACTGTCATTTCCTCATTGGAAAAAACCCTTGCTCGATTCGTTTTTACATTCGTAGCGCATACAAATAGTCTTTTTTTATTGTAGTGTCTAAGTTCTTCAAAATCTACTAAATTATTTAGTATTTCTCTTAACGGGTTGATATTCGCTGGATTCATTTGATAAGGCGACAAAAACTGTGTCATTGCATTAAACATCATATATCCAGGTGTGTTATGCATATCCCCACTTGAAAAAAGTGAATCCATAAATGAAGGTTTGAACATTACATTTCCTGATAGAGCAATATCTTTCCATAAGCGATCCAACAACTCTTTTGCCTTTGATTTACCGCCAATATGAAGTCCATAAGCACATACTACAGCATTTATTGCTCCAGCACTTGTTCCTACCATTCCATCAGCAACAATCTCATCTACTTCTAACAAACGATCCAATACACCCCAAGTGAACGCACCATGTGCCCCTCCGCCTTGCAATGCTACTCCAACGTGTTTTTCTTTCATATTTTATTATTGAGCTGTCCATCCACCATCTACTGGTAGAGCAATTCCAGTAATTAAACTTCCTGATTCAGATGCAAGGAAAACTGCTAATTTACCCAATGCTTCTACGGTTACAAATTCTTTGACTGCATGTTTTTCTAACATAATTTTAGAAATTACTTCATCCTCCGGTATACCGTGGGCTAATGCCTGTTCTTTAATTTGTTTTTCTACTAATGGAGTTTTCACATACCCTGGACAAATAGCATTAACCGTAATACCAAAGGCAGCACCTTCTAAGGCGAGTGTTTTTGTCATACCCACCACGCCATGTTTCGCAGTAACATAAGCAGATTTAAAAGGAGAAGCTACTAAACCATGTGCAGAAGCAATATTAATAATCCTTCCAAATCTTCTGTTTTTCATACCTTTCCAAACACTTTTTGACGCGTGAAAAACAGAATTTAAATTAATATCCATGATTGCATTCCATTTTTCTATAGGAAAATCTTCAATTGGAGAAACAAATTGAATTCCTGCATTATTAACTAAAATATCAATAGTACCAAACAAGCCTTCTGCCTCTTCAACCATTCCTATAATTTGATTCGGATCTTGAAGATTTGCTCCAAAAAAACGAGTTTTAACTCCAAATTCTTTTCCTACTTGATCCGCAATTTCAGCTCCATTCGCTTCTAAACCATTAAAAGCAATCGCATATCCTTCTCTTGCAAATTCTTTCGCAATACCTAAACCGATTCCACTGGTACTACCAGTTATTAAAGCAACCTTCATTTCTTAATTTATAAATTTCATAATCAATTCAACAACAAATTCTACGCCTTCTAAATTTAATGTATGTCCAGCGTTCTCAATTATTACAAACTCACTATCAGGAATATTATCCGCAACCGCTTTACCTAAATCAACACTAAACAAAGTATCTTGTCTACCATGAATGACTAAAGTTGCAGCGGTTATACTTTTGAGATTCTCTCTATAATCTTTTCTGGCATGAGTCGCATCCATTAGTTTATGTAACGAAGTTGCATCTACCAAGTCTTTTCTTGCAGACTTCATTATTTCAATTGGAATTATTGGTTGGGCAAAATAAGAATTACTTAAAACAAAAGGAAGCATAACGTCTAACATTAAAGAATACCCGCCAAAATCCAGCGCTCTTCTCCACGACAATTCAATCGCTTCATAATATGGTGTTTTATGCGCAAATGTGGAAAGCAAAATTAACTTTTCGATACGATTTGTATAATTAACTCCTATATGTTGCGCAACAATACTTCCGTAAGACAGTCCAACAAAATATGCTTTATCAATTTTTAATGCATCAATTACTGAAATCACATCCTTAGCGTGTTGATCAAAATCCCTAACCTCTCCTGTTTTATCTGAATCCCCTTGAAAAATAAAATCAAGTAAAACAATTTTAAAGTCTAAAGCAAAATACGGAACTACAAATCCCCAAGCAATGGTAGATTGAGATAAGCCATTTAAAAAAACAATCGTTTTAGAGGAAGTCAAATTTCCTTGAACCTCAACAAACAATGACTTATTATCTTCCGTTTTAATAAACATTATGCGATTTTTTCAATATTCATTATTATTGCCTCACCAACAACTATTTTTTTTCCTTCCGAATTTACGATGTTAGTCAAGATTTTAGCGCGATTTTTATCTTGTATTTCTAATACTTCGAATTGAGCTATATACGTTGTATCCACATACATTGGTTTTAAAAAATTAACCGTTTGGCTCAAATAAATAGTGCCATCACCTGGGAATAATGTCCCAAATACTTTTGAAAAAATACATGCGCCCAACATACCATGCATCACTCGTGTTTTAAATATAGTTTTAGCGGCAAAATCCTCATCCAAATGCACAGGATTATTATCTCCAGTAACCCGAGCGAAATCTATCACATCTTGTTGAGTAAATAAAAATTCGTGGTGATATTTTTGATTAAGTTCCATCTGATTATTCATTAATTTATTCCTTATACAAAACCGAAAGATACAAATAAAAAAATTAGAATTATAACCCTTCTATTTTAATATTTATACGTAATTTTTAGGGACACAAAACTAATGTTTCATTAATTAATAAAAAGCACTATGAATAATCCAACGACAAAAAAAACCGTTCTTGTAACCGGAGGATCGAGAGGTATAGGTGCTGCCATTTCATTAGAACTTGGCAACTCGAATTTTAATGTGGTCGTAAATTACAATCGCAATAATGAAGAGGCAAATAAAATAGTAAATAAGATTATTTCAAATGGAGGTAACGCCATTGCTATTCAGTCAAATATTGCGAATAAAAATGAATGCGAAGGGTTATTTGATAAAATTATAAAGCATTTTGGCCCCGTTGATATTTTAATTAATAACGCTGGTATTACAAGAGATAAATCCTTTCGGAAAATGCAACTTTCGGAGTGGAGTGAAGTGATAGATACTAATTTATCCAGCGTGTTTAATACATGTCAATTAGCTATCCCACACATGATTGAACAAAAGTATGGTAGAATAATAAACATTAGCTCGGTCATTGGTCAAACAGGCGGTTTTGGACAAACAAATTATGCTGCTGCAAAAGCTGGGTTGATTGGATTTTCAAAATCTTTAGCACTTGAAACAGCAAAACATGGAGTAACAGTAAACTGTATCTGTCCCGGATTTATAAATACTGAAATGGTTGCAGAAATGCCAATCCAAGTATTAGATGGTATAAAAGCGAAAATTCCAGCTGCAAAACTGGGAGAAACAGAGGATATTGCAAATGGCGTATCCTATTTAATTAAAGCAACTTATATGACTGGACAATGTTTAAATATCAATGGTGGATTATACATGTAAATTATGTTATGAACATTTTTTCTAAATACTATATTTTTATTTGGTAAATCCAATAAATTGCTTGAAATTTGTAATGCAATAAAATTAAAAGTTATAAAAAACATGAATAATACCAAAGAAATATTAGATACAGTAGTTGAAACCCAAACAAAAGCAATTAATTCTTTTGTTGAAACAGCTAATAAATTGCAAGAAGCTTTGAAATCAGAAAATGCTTTTGAAAAATCTTCAGAAGTGTATAAAAATTGGTGGGAATCTCAGCTATCTATTTTTAAAAATATCGCCTCAGATAGTAAAATAGACGTTCCATTTAAGGACGCTTTTACAACTGAAAAAACAGAAGATTTTTATAAAAATATTTACACTTCACAATTAGATGCAATCAAAAAAGCGACTGATTTTAATTTAAACATGTACAATTCGTTATCCAGTTTTGGAAAACCAGCTACAGAAACAAGTGCTAACATTTTAAATATGAATTCTACTTGGAATACCTTATTTGAATCTTGGACAAACACATTAAATTCTACGTTTGAGTCGCTAAACAAAACTATGCCTAAAAACATGTTTAAATCCGACTTATTTACAAATGCTTTCAACACGAATAATTTGTATTTTAAGCTTCAAGAATTTTACCAACCATTCTTCACAGCATTCAAATCAAACAATTTCTCTGCTGATACTCTAAAAAACATGTTTGATCCTTCTCAGTACAAAAAAATTACTGAAGAATTATTCCAACAATTTTTTCCTGCAAACAACTTAAATAGTTTGTTAGAAAACAATACAAAATTTGTGCAAGATTTCTTTACAACACAAAAAAACACAAATAAAGATTTTCAAGCTTATTGGAGTACATTTACAGAGAAATTTCCAACATTGTTCTCAGGTGATTTTGGAAAGTTGACAGACGCATTTAAAAACACACAACATTCTTTTACTGAATCTTTTGCTCCATTAATGAAATTAGTGACTGATTCTAAAGAAAAAGAAAATGTTGAATTAGCGATAGCTTCCATTGACAAAGCTTCTGTTTATAGTATGAAATTAGCAGAAATGCAGTACTTATTGTATACAACTGGTCAAAATGTTTCTAAAGAAGCTGCAAATCTATTAACTGAAAAAGCAAAAGATACAACGTTTACTTCTACTTTTCAACCGTTTTTCAACGAATGGGTTGCTATCAATGAAAAACATTACACACAACTATTCGCTACAGATGAATTTTCAAAATTAAAAGCTGAATTAACGACTTTGTCTTTGGATATTAAAAAAAATTTAGAATTTCAATTTGAAAACAAAATTGAGGCTTTACCATTAGTTGTAAAATCTGAAATGAATGAATTATACCAAACAATTCACGATTTGAAGAAAACGGTAAAAACTTTAGAAGGCAAATTAACTTCTATTGAAAAACCAGCTCCTGCAAAAACGACAACTCGTAAAACAGCGACTGTCTAAATCATTAATATAAATTAATAAAAAGGGAAATTTAGATTTCCCTTTTTTTATCCCATTTTTTTATATGGACTTAAATCAAGCCAATTTACTACAAGAATTAACTACAACTACCACAAAGTTTCTAAAAGGATTTGAAAATCTTGCTGAAATAAACGAAGTAGATATCGCTTCTACTCCAAAACATGTTGTATATAATGAGGACAAATTAACACTATATCGTTATAATAGAGACTCAAAATCAACCTACAAAACTCCTGTTTTGATAGTTTATGCTTTAGTAAACACTTACCAAATGTTAGATTTACAACCTGACAGAAGTTACATTAAAAACTTGTTGGAAGCTGGATTGGATGTATACCTAATTGATTGGGGAAAACCTACAAAAATGGATAAGTTTCTTACAATGGATGACTATATAAATGGATATATAAATAATTGTGTGGATGTAGTTAGAAAAGAAAATAAGGTAGATAAAATCAATATTTTGAGCATTTGTCAAGGTGGTACGTTTAGTGTTATCTATTCATCTATACATCCTGAGAAAGTAAAAAATTTAGTTACACATGTTACCCCTATTGACTTTTCCATTAATGAAGGGTTATTATTCAGATGGAGTAAGGACATGGATTTCAAAAAATTAGTGGATGGGTACGATGGTTTAATACCAGGATCCTTTTTAAATGATGGTTTTGATATGTTAAAACCGATGATGAAAATTCAAAAGTCAACAGGTTTAATAAATTCCATGGAAGACAAAACTAAATTGTTAAACTTTCTACGTATGGAGAAGTGGATTTCAGAAAGTCCAGACCAAGCTGGAGCATGTTTTTTACAATTTATGGAAGACTTATACCAAAACAACAAATTAATTAAAGGAGAATTAAGAATTGGAGATAAAGAAGTAGATCTTAAAAATTTAACAATGCCTTTATTAAATATATACGCAGTTCACGATCATCTTGTACCGCCATCAGCTACAATTCCTCTAAATGATTATGTAGGATCAAAAGACAAAACGATATACAAATTTGAGGGTGGTCACATTGGTGTATTTGTCGGAGGAAAATCGCAAAAAGAACTTTCACCTGCGGTTACAGCTTGGCTAAAAGAACGAGATTAATATTAAATAGTTAAATTCTTAAAACAAAAAAAAGGAGCGAAATTCGCTCCTTTTTTTTGTTTTAAGAATATTTTTTTACTCAACCGTAACCGATTTCGCTAAATTTCTTGGTTGGTCCACATTACACCCTCTCATAACTGCAATATGATATGAAAGTAATTGTAATGGTACTGTTGCTAACAATGGAACTAAATGTTCATCTGTATCTGGAATTTCAATCACGTGATCAGCCATACCTTTTACTTGAACATCACCTTCTGTAACGATAGCCACAATTTTACCTTTACGTGCTTTTACTTCTTGGATATTACTCACTACTTTTTCGTAAGATGTTCCTTTAGTTGCAATAACAAAAACAGGCATTTCAGCATCAATTAAGGCGATTGGTCCATGCTTCATTTCTGCAGCTGGATAACCTTCTGCGTGAATGTAAGAAATCTCTTTTAATTTCAAAGCACCTTCTAAAGCAACAGGAAATGAGCTTCCTCTTCCTAAATATAATGCATTTGCTGAATCTTTATAATGCGATGCAATTTCTTTTATTAATTCATTTTTCTCCAGTACTCGCTTTATTTTCTCTGGAATTGCTTCTAATTCTGAAAGTAAAGTTCTAAATCTAATTCTGCTTAGAGAATCTTTTTTAGAAGCTAATCGTAAAGCTAAAAGAGTCAATACAGTTACCTGGGCAGTAAATGCTTTTGTAGAGGCTACCCCTATTTCTGGCCCAGCATGCGTATAAGAACCGGCATCCGTTATACGAGAAATCGAAGATCCTACTACATTACAAATACCGAATATTGTAGCACCTCTTGATTTTGCTAATTCCAATGCTGCTAATGTATCTGCTGTTTCTCCAGACTGAGAAACTGCAATAACTACATCTCCTTCTCCAATGATTGGATTTCTATATCTAAATTCACTTGCATATTCAACTTCTACGTTTATTCGTGCCAAATCTTCAATAAGATACTCTCCTACTTGACAAGCATGCCATGAAGTTCCACAAGCAACAAACACAATACGTCTTGCATTCAACATACGATTTTCAAAATCTTTCAAACCACCAAGCTGAACAAAACCTTCAGCAGCATTTAATCGACCTCTAAAACAATCGTGAATTGAACGTGGCTGTTCAAAAATTTCTTTCATCATAAAATGCTCATATCCACCTTTTTCTAAGGCTTCCAAATGCATCTCTAATTCTTGAATATAAGGCGTTTTCTCTTGATTATTGATATTCGTAATTCGCAATCCTTCATTCACATCCACTACCGCAATTTCTTCATCATTTAAATAAACCACTTGATTGGTATATTCAACTATTGGTGTCGCATCCGAAGCTAAAAAAAACTCATTATCTTCCCCTATACCAACAACTAATGGACTGCTTTTTCTGGCAGCGATTAATTGGGTTGGGTTGTCAATAGAAATTACTACTAAGGCATATGCTCCCACAACACTTTGCAAAGCTTGACGAACAGACTCAAATAAACTTGTCTTTTCTGTTTTTTGAATATCATCAATCAAATGAACCAACACCTCCGTGTCCGTCTCACTTTGAAAAACGTATCCTCTATTCATCAGTTCTTCTTTTATTGTATCGTAATTTTCAATAATCCCATTATGAATTACCGCTATACGTTTATCCATTGAAAAGTGAGGATGAGAATTCACATCATTTGGTTCGCCATGTGTTGCCCAACGAGTATGACCAATTCCAACGTGACCATTCGTATTTTTATCTTCTGCAAAAGCTACTAAATTTGCAACTTTACCTTGTTTTTTATATAAATTAAGATCCGTCCCATTTAATAAAGCAATACCTGCACTATCATATCCTCTGTATTCTAAACGTGACAATCCCTTAATTAACACAGGGTAAGCATCTTTTTTTCCGATATAAGCAACAATTCCACACATACTATTTGAAATTTAAAAAGTTGAATATTTAATTAATAACCTTGGCTTGAAATCACCCGTAGTATTTGGACCAAGAAAATGTACTCTTTCAGCACTTAAGCTGAAAAATTTTGGAGAAAAAACTAAATTATAATTTAATCTTTTTCCAGTTATGACTTGTTGTAAATGATCTCTTACATCCACTATATAACCATGGGATGCAGTATCTAAAACTGCATTGGTAATATACCTAAGATTTGGATCCGTTAATGTATTTGGAATGGAAACAAATAACTCTGAACTCAATGCATAAAGATTAGTATTAGTATAATCTACTGGTAAAATTAATTTTGCATAATGAATTACAGAATTAGAAGGGATTGAAGTAATCGTAGGTAGACTAACTGTACCCCTCACATGATTTGCTTGCGCGTAAAAATCTTTTTGATTTGTTGTTAATCCTAAAACTAATTTCTCAACTTCTGTACCAGCATAATTTGTTTCTACATGATTAAAACGTACACCGCTTGAATTTAATTCAAAATAAAATTTCTTTGCAACGCCATCCAACTTATAATACATCGTTAATTGAGGAGGATAAGCAAAGGACATCACGCCTCCTTCTCCAATTTGTTGATTGGCATTGTTTACTTTAACTTGGAAACCTTTAAAATATGCTAAAAAAGCATCCATAGAGGCAAAATTTTCAGGATTTGTCTTCGAATCGGTAATGAAACGTTGCGCTAAATCTTTATTCAATTGAATACGAACGTTATCTCTGACGGTATCAGTAACAAATTCAGGAAATTTATACCCAAACGGTTTTGGTGTAATTTTAGATGAGTTAGACAAAACCAAATTAGTTGACTTCACCGAAACGGTAGATTTTGTATTATAGGAATTAGTTGATAATAAATCTTCTGTAATTTCGTATACTTCAAATGTTTGCTCATCTAATTTACCATAATAATCCGCAAATCGCATACCTAAAACTAATGAATCGATAGTGATTTTTGTTAAATCACCAAAATCTGGATTCAATGCTGAAATTCTAACCTGTGCATAAAAACTTGCATCGTATTTACCAAATATAGAATCAACGTAAGACCCTAATAGTAAATAAGAGGGATTTGTCGTAGTAACCGTGTCGACGTACAAAGATCCGACACGTAAGGAAAATGTATCTACACTTCCGAAAGCATCTTGATCTTTATTTAATATAGAAAGACCAGCATTTGACACCTCTTTTTTACAAGAAGTAACCAACAAAAGCAGAAAGGCTATAAAAAGAACTAAATGTTTCAACTTACTTTAAAAATTACACTAAAACTTCGTCTTCAATAACACGATCAAAAAACTCAGAAAGAGCCTTTACTTGCTGTTCTTCAGGAGAATAATCTAACTTCATGCAGGTAGCATCTTCGAATAATTTTTTAGAATTATCATCCAATACTTCACTACCGATCGTAACCCCATCCGCAAATTTTAATGAGGTTTGCATCACGTTAAAATAAGAAGGATCTTTTACTCCATCCGTTACATCAGATTCAAAACCTTCAAATGCTAATTTATCTGCAAAACGAGAATCCCAAGATGTGTCAAAACCATTATTATACAAACTCACTACTACTTTTGTGTCTGCAAAATGAGGGTCTTTATTGTAATTTTTCTTAATGTATAAAGGCATTAATGAAGCCATCCAACCATGACAATGAATCACATCTGGCTGCCAACCTAATTTCTTTACAGTTTCTAATACCCCTCTACAGAAAAACATAGAACGCTCATCGTTATCGGCATACATACTACCATCTTCTTCCGTTAAAGTGTTTTTCCGTTTAAAATACTCCTCATTATCAATAAAATAAACTTGCATCCTTGCTGCAGGTATTGACGCAACTTTAATAATTAAAGGATGATCTTTATCATCAATTATCAAATTCATTCCAGACAAACGTATCACTTCATGTAACTGATGTCTACGTTCATTTATACTACCAAATTTTGGAGTAAAAACACGAATTTCTTTCCCTGCATCTTGAATTCCCTGAGGTAATTTTCGTGCAGTGTGAGACAATTCTGTTTTTGGTAAAAACGGGGTGATTTCTTGCGATACAAAAAGTATTCTTTTTTTCTCCATAGGAAGTATAAATAGTATAAGTATGTAAAATTACAAAAAAAATACCAAATCTTATTAAAAAAGAATAGTTTTGTCCTTGATTAACACTAACAAAACGCTTCGTGATTAAAGCATATTCTCTCGCAGAATTATTTACTGCACTTAAAGAACCACTATCCGAGAATCTTTCAATAGGCTTAGTACCTACTATGGGGGCGCTACATGAAGGACACGCATCATTGGTTACGACCGCTAAAAAATCATGTAACTTCGTGATTACCTCAGTATTTATTAATCCTACTCAGTTTACAAATCAAGACGATCTTATAAATTATCCCAAAACAGAAAACCATGATATTGCATTATTAAATTCTCTCGGTTGCGACCTTGTATTCTTTCCAAATGCCTCAGAGATATACACAAAAGACTATCACTTTCCAGGAATAGAACTTGGTTTTTTGGATCAAACCATGGAAGGGAATTCTCGCCCTGGGCATTTTCAAGGTGTCTGCCAAGTGGTATATCGTTTATTTGAGTTAACTAAACCTAACAAAGCGTTTTTTGGACTCAAAGATTTTCAACAAGTTTCTGTAATTCAATTTATGGTAAAACATTTTAATTTACCTATTGAAATTATCCCTTGCGAAACCTGTAGAAACGAATCCGGATTAGCCTTAAGCAGCAGGAATCTGAGGCTAACCGAAGAACAAAAAATCGAAGCATTGATTTTATTCAATACATTGATTGAAGCAAGAAAGAATACTCGAGAAATGAAGCCAAGCGAAGTAAAAAGAAAGGCAGAAGAATCCATAAGTCAGAGTAAATTAAAATTAGAATACATAGAAATTGTAAATCCAACCACCTTGGAAAATTTAAAAGAAACTTGGTGTGAACACGCAAGAATGTGTATTGTAGCCTACGCAGGCGAGGTACGACTCATAGACAATATGGAAATCAGAGAATAATTTAAGTTTTATGATTAACTCCTGGTAATTATTGTAAATTTGCGTCGCAATAGAAAAAATTATGTTGATTGAAGTTGTAAAATCTAAAATACACCGAGTTCGCGTAACGCAAGCGGACCTGAATTACATTGGAAGTATCACCATTGACGAAGCATTGATGGACGCAGCAAATATTATTGAAGGCGAAAAAGTGCAAATCGTTAACATTAATAATGGTGAACGTTTTGAAACCTATGTAATCAAAGGTGACCCTCACACTGGAACCATCTGTTTGAATGGCCCTGCAGCTCGAAGAGTAGCTGTAAACGACCCGATAATAATAATCGGCTATGGTTATATGGAGTTTGAAGAAGCTAAAAAATTTAAACCTTCTTTAGTATTTCCAAATGAGCAAACAAACTTGATCGTTTAAAACGATGAAATCATTCCTGATAAAAGCGCTAAAAACCGTTCTTCCATTAGCCTTCGGATCTTATGTTATGTATAGCATTTTCACCAAAATGGGAGAAAATGAGAAAGAAATCTTTTATCAAGCAATTGACAAAGCCGACTACAGATGGATAATTCTTTCTGTAATCTTAGCCTTTTTTGCTTTTGCATCACGTGCTTATAGATGGAAATACATGCTTGAGCCAATTGGTTATAAAACCACTTTTTGGAACCGTTACCATTCGATGATGATAGGGTACATACTCAATCTTACCATACCTCGTTCTGGCGAAGCCGCACGATCAGCGATGCTATACCGATCAGAAGGCGTTCCTTTTACAAAGTCTTTTGGAACTATCATTGCAGAAAGAGCAGTCGATTTTGTCATGCTACTATTAGTTGCTGGAATAACTGCGCTATTGGGGATGGATAATTTCTTTAAAATATTTCATGAAATATCCGCAAAATTTGGTGGCAAAACAAGTACAGATCCAAACGCATTTCCTTGGAAAATGGTTGTTTATTCCACAATAGGAATAGGATTTATTGGATTATTGATACTATTAAAACTCAAACCAGCATTACGTATTAAATTAATTGGATTTGTAAAAGATATTTTTGAAGGTCTACTTTCCATATTCAAAACTAAAAATCCTTCCGGATACATACTGCACACACTTTTTATCTGGGTTGCTTATATCGCATACTTTGGAGTAGCATTTTTCTCATTGGAAGAGACAAAAGATTTTCCGCTGAGTGGTGTTTTATTAGGATTTATAGCTGGCTCGCTTGGAATAATTTTCACAAATGGAGGATTAGGAGTTTTCCCTTTGTTAATCGGCTTAGTTGTTAACTTAATACTTCACGACAAAACTCCAAATGCTTTGGCGATTGGAAACGCCTTAGGAATGATTATTTGGGCTTCACAAACCATATTGTTAGTCATTTTAGGATTACTCTCTTTTATCTTTTTACCTAAAAACTTTTCTAAAGAAGATGTCAAAAAATGATTTTGTAAAGTCCCGCATTGTTACCGTGGAAGATGCACAACGTAAAATTGGCATTTGGAAAATGAAAGGGGAATCGATTGTTTTCACTAATGGTTGCTTTGACATTCTACACAAAGGTCATGTTACCTATTTAGCAAAAGCAGCTGACTTAGGGAATCGTTTAGTTGTTGGACTAAATTCTGACGCGTCCGTCAAAAGACAAGGAAAAGGAGATGAACGACCAATAAATCCAGAGGATGCGCGACAAACGATACTTGCCTCACTAACTTTTGTAGACTTAGTAGTTTTATTTGATGGAGATACACCTGAAGATTTAATTTCGAAGCTTCAACCTGATGTATTGGTAAAAGGAGCTGACTACGATCCAAATGAAATAGATAAAAAATCCAAGAAATACATTGTAGGTTCAGATGCAGTTCGAGCAAATGGAGGAAATGTTGAGGTTATCGATTTAGTTGATGGTTATTCTACTACTGGAATTGTAAAAAAAATGAAGGAGTGATAATTAACAATGGACAATGAACAATGAACAATGGACAATGGACAATTGTAATGAATATTGGGTTACAAATAAATATAAATTGTAAATTGTCAATTTCTCAAAAAAAGCTATCTTTGTAAAAAAAATAAAAGTTATGTCAAATCCTGATAATTTTTTCGATAAACAAACACAAGCTGTTGGATTTATTTATACTATCGTTGTTTTAGGTGTTTTAGCATCTATTTTCATCTGGGGATAATCCACTCTTTTCGTTTATTTATTTAACGTACTTCTTGTATGCCTTTTAATGCTTTATTCTCGTGGGTAATCAAAAAAAGGATACATCAAATCGATTTATTTCGAAAATTTCCACTTGAAGTTCAGGAGGAGCTATTTCGTCGTATGCTTAAAACTGCAGCTCATACTTCATTTGGAAAAGCACACGATTTTAATCATATCAAAATCTATTCCGAGTTTAAACAAAAAGTTCCTTTACAAACTTATGAAGGATTAAAAAAAGATGTTGATCAACTTATTGCTGGAGAAAAGAATCTACTTTGGCCTGGAACAACAAGTTGGTTTGCCAAGTCTTCCGGAACAACTTCTCACCGAAGTAAGTTTATCCCAGTAACTAAAGACTCTTTGTTTGAATGCCATTACAAAGGAGGTAAAGATTTATTGGCATTATACTACACAAATTATCCTGATAGAAAATTATACAACGCAAAACACCTCATCATTGGAGGAAGTGCCAAAATCAACCCTATTGGAGTGAATTCTTATTTAGGTGACCTTTCTGCAATTATTGTCAAGAACTTACCTTGGTGGGCCGAAATACGTCGTACGCCTTCCAGAGAAATTGCATTAATGGATGATTGGGAAAAAAAGCTGGATAAAATGGCAAAACAAACCATCAAACAAGATGTTTGTATCATAGCCGGCGTACCTAGTTGGACCTTAGTATTATGTAATCGAATTTTAGAAATCACAGGTAAAAAGAACCTAAAGGAAGTTTGGCCAAATCTGGAACTATTTATGCACGGAGGGGTTAGTTTTCTTCCATACAAAAAAGAATTTGAGCGTTTAATCCCTGATTCTTCGATGCATTATATCGAGACTTACAACGCTTCCGAAGGATTTTTCGGAATTCAAGACGATCCTAATAGCGACGATTTATTACTTATGTTGGACTACGGAATTTTCTATGAATTCATTCCAATGTCCAGTTTCGATGGGGTAAAAAGTAAAGAAGTTATTACCCTTTCTGAAGTGGAACTCAACACGAACTATGCCTTAGTAATTTCAACCAATGGCGGTTTGTGGAGATACATTTTGGGGGACACAATTTCATTCACTTCCCTCCTTCCCTACAAATTTAAAATTACAGGACGTACACAAAGTTTCATCAATTGTTTTGGAGAAGAAGTTATTGTGGACAATGCGGAAAAAGCAATATATGAAGCATGCAAAAAAACGAATTCTATTCTTAAAGAATATACGGTTGCCCCAAAATTTATGTCAGACAATGCTAAAGGTGCGCATGAATGGGTCATCGAATTTATTTCCGAACCAAAAGACCTGATGGAATTCAATGTGATTTTGGACACGAAACTCCGTGACACAAACTCAGATTATGATACAAAACGAACAAAAGATTTAGCATTGGAAATGCCTATTGTTCACCTTGTTCCTAACGGAACATTTGATCGCTGGCTACAAGCAAAAGGGAAATTAGGAGGACAAAATAAAGTGCCACGATTAAGTAACAATAGAACGATTTTAGAAGAAATATTATCTACAATTCTGTTATGAAAAAAGGGATATACTTTTTTGTGTTTTTATGTATGGAAATGGTTCATGCGAATCACGTTTGGACGAGTCGCGACTGGACGATTCATGACTCGCCCGAACGGCATGATACGCTATTACTTTGTGGAGCGGAAATTGTAGTAAATAATGTTAGTGCTTGGGATGTAGACGAATTAGGAAATACCATTATTGTACAAGCTAACCAACTAAAAAAATACGATGTAAAGGGCAATTTACTTTTTGCACAAAGCAGTAAAACGGTTGGAAATATTACAAAGCTGGATGCACGCAACCCTATGAAAGTTTTGTTTTTTTCGGAAGAACAACAATTGGTAGGCACATTAGATAACAGCTTGACTTTTCAAGGAGAAAACTTTGATTTAAGCACCTATGGATTAAGTTATGCACAAGCCTTTTCGTCCTCTTTTCAAAATAATAAATTTTGGGTATACGACCAAGATAATTCCAAATTAGAATTACTATCCACCAACAACCAACAAAGTGTAAAGATTGAGAATTTGAAGAGTTTACTTGGCTTCAATGAAGTTACACAATTAATTGAAGAAGGAAATTTCTTATTTCTCTATGATAAAACAAAAGGAGTGTACAAATTGGATAATTATGGGAATTTGATTGATTTTATTTCAATAAAAATAGGCAGTTATATTAGTGTAGAGAAAAATGTAATCTATGTATTGTGCGGGAATATCCTATACGCTTATAGCGAAAAAGAACCTATGCCAATGGAACTGTTTTTACCCAGAACAGACATTCTTCAATTCAAAAAACAAGGTGCTTATTTCTATTTTCTAGAAAAAAATAAACTTTCAAAATTTTCTTTTAAGAAATAAAAAAGTACACATTAGATTTCCTATATTTGATGTTCGTACAATTTTAAAATCAGAAACAATGCATATAGCAGTAGCAGGAAATATCGGAGCAGGTAAAACGACTTTGACACAGATGTTGGCCAAACATTATGGTTGGGAAACACACTTCGAAGATGTAGAACAAAATCCGTATTTAAATGATTTCTACGAAGATATGCAACGTTGGTCGTTCAATTTACAGATTTATTACCTAAACAGTCGTTTCACACAAATCCAAGAGATTAAGAAAACGAATGCGATGGTGATTCAAGACCGTACGATTTACGAAGATGCATTCATTTTCGCGCCGAATTTACATTCAATGGGCTTAATGACTACACGTGATTTCGAGAATTATTTCTCCTTATTTAACTTAATTGAATCCTTCGTTTCTGCACCAGACTTATTAATTTATTTACGCGCAAGTGTCCCTACTTTGGTTCACCAAATTCAATTACGCGGAAGGGATTATGAAGAAAGTATCCGTATTGATTACTTGAAACGTTTGAACGAGCGTTACGAAGCTTGGATTTCTACGTACGACAAAGGAAAATTATTGATCATCGACATTGACAACAACCGTTTCCCGGAAAACCAAGAGGATTTAGGGAAGATTATTAATGCGATTGATGCAGAGATAAACGGATTATTCTAATGTATCTATAAATTGCTTTTTCTTCGTTCGACTTGTGAAATATAAAATTAGTAGAAAAGTAATATTAAGTATACTTTTAATTTATATTCTTCCAAGCTGTGGGCTTATTGATTTTGCCAAAGGAGTTCAAGAAGATGGTTGCAAAAAAACTGAACAAACTAAATACTCACTTAATAATGTTAGGTTTGAAGGTGTTTGTATTGAAAAAAAACGCTCTAAAATAATCCGAATTAAACTATCTAATTTTGATTTATTTTTAATTCATTCGTCTTTTTATCATCAATTAAGTCAAGATACATTGGAGATTGTAGTAAATTCTGAAATATTCTCTAAAGTTGAAAAAGGAGCAATCTTAACAAAAACAACAAATAGTAACATTCTAAAAATAAATAATATAGAATATCTCTGGTTATCAAATAAACAATGTGTTTTTACAGATTAAGCATGACAAAAAGAATTATTTTTTTTATTCTTTCTATACTACTTCAAAATATATTTTGCCATTCATTTCTCCTACCCTACGTCCAACAGGATGCTAATTCTCATATGAATTCAGGTCCATTCTTTGGAATGATATTTTATTTGATTGGAGGAGGAATACTACTATATGGTCTTTTTCAATTTAGAAAGAATAGAAACTTACTTTTATCGACAATCGTTTTACTTTATGTAATAACCTTACTTTATTGGGGATATACATTTCGTTCAGTCATGTGTTTTAAATGTTTACTCGGCGGTTAAATCAGTTTGTTTATTCGCCATCTGATTCATCAGACGAATTCGCGCTTTATTTGCTTCCTTCTGACTTTGTTTTTTATTCTTTTTTTGTCCCAACAACTTTGAATGGAGCTTTTTGTTTTCAGTATTTTTTTGCTTCGCCATGTTATTCAGATATTCATCAAATTTAAACATTATTATGAAGCGTTTGAACGTCGAAATAATCCACGATTATTTTCCATTTGTACATTATAAAACTGAATTACTTACCCTCTGATTCGAAATCATTTTATTTCTATTATTTTTACCTCAATTATTTAGAACAGAGAATTTATTTTACATGCCTAAAATTTTAGCCTTTACATTTTTCATTATTGTGTTATTTTTTCAAGTTTCGTGTTCTGAGAAAAAGGAAAACAAACTGATTTATTCATCTGATTCAACGCTGAAATTTGTTCCTGACTCTACGTTTGGAATTTATCAGATACCAAGTAGTAACACCATTTTATCTATCAAGTATTCAGGTAGAAAAAATCTGGTAGGCTACTTTCTACGTGATTGTGTTCAAGAAAATTTTCATTCAAAATTAGAAGAAAATAAAGATGTGGTATTTTCGAATATTTACTCTCCGAAAGAAAAATTATACTATCGAATTGAATATAGCAAGACAACAAAGAAAGTATATGTTTACAAACAAATGAGCAGTCAAGTGAACCAATACGAAGCAATCTCTTTTATTGATATAACTCCTGAAAAATTAAATATAAATTACGATGAATCTGAAGATTATGATGCATACAATAAGCGACTTTTATTTAGATTAACAAAAAAGAACATTGCTGATCATTTAAATTATGAATATACAAATCAAGATAATTATGGAAAATTATATTTCTTTAATGACGGACTTTGTAGCTACCGAATGTATGTCAAACTGGATACTATCAATGAAAATGAACAACGAAGTGAAATTTTAGGTATGTGGAATTTTGAAAATAAAAAAATTCATGTCAAATGGAAAAAAAACAATCTGTTAAATCGTCCAAGTACAACCTTCATCATAGATAGTGAACAGGTAGTATCCCATAAAGTGTGTAAACCCTGCTAAAAGTTATTCTGAAAATATTTTGGCCTCCTCCAAAAAGGCCTAAAAATAATTTTCGGAAATAACTTTTTAGTAATTTAAACACACAATTATGAAAAAAGAAGAT
>CANGOF010000020.1 GCA_947455515.1 Flavobacteriia bacterium | reverse complement strand
TTAGTCAAACAGTATGAAGTAAGAAGCTCATCATGTATAAATGAAAAATCAACTAAATCATTTATTTTTCGAAGAAGATTAGACTTTGGAACAATTTTGTCGTACAAAGAACTGTATTCACTAAACTGAATTTGTTGTTGTATTACAAGTATTTACGGGATGTTTTTCGTAATTAAAGATACGAAAAAAGGGATGAAAAACCTTAGTCTTTCACCCCTTTTAATTAACATTCAAGTCTTAATTAGACTTTTTCAGTGCCCTCTCAATTGAAAACCCTTTTTTTTATTTAATTCGGTCTACTGCGTCAGGCTGAGCGGAGTCGAAGCCTAAGCCTCCACTACATTCGCATAACTCTCTACACTTGGACAAGAACACACTAAGTTTCTATCACCAAATGCATTGTCAACACGACGCACAGGAACCCAGTATTTAAACTCTTTCAAGTAAGAAACTGGATACACAGCCTCAGCAGGAGTGTATGGGTATTCCCAGTTTTTATTAATGATGCAATCTGCTGTATGAGGTGCATTTTTCAATAAGTTGTTTGCTTTATCCGCATGACCATTTTCGATCTCAGAAATCTCTTGACGAATCTTGATCATTGCTTCAATGAAACGATCTAACTCTGCTTTATCTTCACTTTCTGTTGGTTCAATCATCAAAGTACCAGCAACAGGGAAAGATACAGTTGGAGCGTGGAATCCAAAGTCGATCAAACGTTTTGCCATATCCGCCACTTCTACCTCAGCATTCTTTTTAAACTCACGACAATCTAAGATTAACTCGTGTGCTACTGTATCGTTTTTACCAGTATACAAGATTGGGTAATGCGCTTTCAATTGTGCAGCGATGTAATTTGCATTTAAAATCGCGTTCTCCGTTGATTCTCTCAATCCTTTCGCACCTAACATTTTGATGTATCCGTAAGAAATTAACAAAATCAATGCACTTCCATAAGGTGCAGCAGAAACCGCATGAATCGCTTTTTCACCACCCGCTTTCAATAATGGACTTCCTGGTAAGAAAGGAACTAAGTGTGCTGCCACACCGATTGGCCCCATACCTGGTCCGCCACCACCGTGAGGAATCGCAAAAGTTTTGTGTAAATTCAAGTGACAAACATCTGCACCAATATTTCCTGGATTTGTTAATCCAACTTGCGCGTTCATGTTTGCACCATCCATGTATACTTGACCACCATTCTCGTGAATGATTGAAGTAATTTCAATGATACCTTCTTCGAATACACCGTGAGTTGATGGGTAAGTCACCATCAAACCAGCCAAGGTATCTTTCAATTCAATTGCTTTCGCACGTAATGCATCGATGTCGATATTTCCATTCTCATCACAACCTGTAACAACTACTTCAAATCCAGCCATAACTGCTGAAGCAGGGTTTGTTCCGTGTGCAGACGAAGGAATAATCATGTGTTTACGGTTGAAATCACCGCGAGATTCATGGTATGCTTTAATCACCATCAAACCTGCATATTCACCTTGTGCACCAGAGTTTGGTTGTAACGAAGTTCCTGCAAAACCAGTACACTCACTTAAATCTTTTTCTAATTCACGGAACATTGCGTGATATCCCTCTGCTTGTTCTACCGGACAGAATGGGTGCATGTTCGCAAATGAAGGATTTGTGATTGGCATCAATTCAGTCGCAGCGTTTAATTTCATTGTACAAGATCCTAATGGAATCATACTGTGAACTAACGACAAATCTTTATTTTCCAAACGTTTCAAGTAACGCATCATTTGAGATTCAGAATGATGAGAGTTGAACGTTGGGTGCGTCAAAATTGCTTCTGTACGAAGGTCTTTTGATGCGATTGAGATTGTTGAAGTTTTTTCTACAGTTACAACTGGTTTAACAGCAACCTGAGCAAATACATTTACCAACGTGTTCAAGTCAGCATTTGTAATAGATTCACCAAAACTGATGGTCACTTGCGAATCGTTTACATAACGTAAATTGATTTCGTGTGCCTCTGTTTGGTATTTCAAAGTAGCTACAGAAACAGTAGAAGGTAATTCAACCCACAATGTATCGAAATAGTTATCCGATTTTACTTTATATCCTAATTTTGTCAATTCAGTAGCAACGGTAGTCGCTTTTGTGTGAATATCTGTTGCGATCGCTTTTAAACGTGCTGGTCCGTGGTATACAGCATACATACTTGCCATTACCGCTAATAATGCTTGCGCAGTACAGATGTTAGAAGTTGCTTTATCACGTTTGATGTGTTGCTCACGTGTTTGTAACGCCATACGTAACGCCATATTATCATCCGCATCTTTCGATACACCGATGATACGACCTGGAATTGTACGTTTGAACTCATCTTTACAAGCAAAGAAAGCAGCGTGAGGTCCACCGTAACCCATTGGTACTCCAAAACGTTGTGAAGAACCTAAAACTACATCAGCACCTAATGAACCTGGAGATTTCAATAATACCAACGACATGATATCCGCAGCAACAGCTACTTTGATATCTAATGCGTGCGCTTTTGTAATAAATCCAGCAACATCTTGAATACGTCCTAAAGCATCTGGGTATTGCGTTAATGCTCCGAAGAACGTAGCATCAAACGTTACCGTTTCAGGATCTGCAATTACCAATTCAATTCCTAAGTTTGCAGCACGACCTTTGATTACATCAATCGTTTGTGGGAAAGCAAATTCAGAAACGAAAAATTTATTTTTTCCTTCTTTAATATCATTTCTTGAACGAGAATTGAAGAACATGATCATTGCTTCCGAAGCAGCAGTTGCTTCATCCAACAAGGATGCATTTGCAATCTCCATTCCTGTTAAATCCAAAATCATTGTTTGGAAGTTCAATAATGCCTCTAGACGTCCTTGAGAAATCTCCGCTTGGTATGGTGTATAAGCAGTATACCATCCTGGATTTTCCAATACATTTCTCAAAATCACAGAAGGAGTGATTGTATCATTATAACCTAAACCAATGTATGACTTAAAAACCTTGTTTTTAGATGCTAACGCATTGATATGTGTTAGGTATTCTTGTTCTGTCAAAGCATCCGAGATATTCAATTCACGACCCAAACGAATTGGAGCAGGAATTGTTTTGTCGATTAATTCAGCGATGGAAGAAACTCCAATTTTCGCCAACATAGCTTGCTTTTCAGCTTCATTTGACCCTATGTGTCTTTCAGAAAATGCACTCATTATATACAGCTTTAAATGTGCTGCAAATATACGAGGAATAAGGTTTGAGAATAAAATTTTCTTTCAACTATTATGAACCTTTTATTAACCGAAAATAAAAAAAGAAAGAAGCAAGCTAACTGATTAATTTTTTGATTACTTACGATCATATTGACAGCATTCATGCAATTTTGCATAAGCAGCATCATTTCCTTTTATGTTCACATTATCATACCCTACATCTGCAATGGCTTGTTGAATTGTTTTTAATGAAACTTTAGAAGTATCATACGAAATGGTCATAATTTTGGCATCAATATCCCAATCTGCCTTTTGTATTCCTTCTTTTCTCAAGGACTTTTCAATGGTTTGTTTACACATACCACAATTTCCCCACACTGTAAATGTCGATTGTGCTACCCCATCTTTTACGACAGTTTTGTCCACAATTTTCAAACTTGTTTTTTTAGGTGTTGGTTCTGAAGGAGTACTGCATCCTACAGCAACAGAAATAATAGATAAAAAGAATATTTTTTTCATGGTTTCATTTAGTTAAGTCAAAGTAATACGTCGCGGTCTTAATTATTAGGATATAAGTTTGTAAAATTCAGTAAGAAATTTGATACAAACAATTTTTTTTGTTTTAAAAGCGACAATAGTCGTAAGTTAAGCAAGTGTATTTAAAATAGAATCCATTTCATTTTTCTTTATAATCGCACAATCTTCATTCGTATTTTCCTATTATATCCTTACATTTGAAAGTATATTCTCATTTTCAATCCATCCGAATGAAAAAACTATTTGAAGCATTTGAAAAACCGAATCTTTCCGATTGGAAATCGCAGTTAATTAAGGAAATAAAATCAAACAATGCATCTGATCCAACGGCTTTTGAAAACGAAATAGAGGAATTGGTTTTCAAAGAAGTGTATGATACCAAAGAATCTCTTTCATTCCTCCAAAAAAAGGAAACAAACGATTGGCAAATAGGAGCTGAAATTAAAGTTTTTGATGAAAAAAGTGGAAATCAAAATGCGCTCAAGTGTTTGAACTTAGGAGCAAATTCATTGAACTTTGATGTGACGCATCTTTCTGAAATTAATTTGTTTCAACTTCTGGATGGTGTTGAAATAGCATATATCTTCACTTATTTTACTGTAAAAGATTTAGAGCAAGCAACATCAATTAGAACTTGGTTTTCGGATAAAACGCCTTTATTTTTAAATATCAATACATATCAAAGTTCAGTAAATACATACGATATAAATGCTTTAGGAGCTAACATTTCGCAAGAATTAGCATTCGCTTTAGCAAAAGGGAAAGGAATGTTAGAAAAAGACATAACTAAATCTATTCATTTTACATTTGGCATTGGAAATAATTTTTTGTTAGAAATTGCCAAATTCAGAGCATTTCACATTTTGTGGGATAAATTGAAGACTACGTATACTTCGTCTAACGAAACCTATATTACCGCAAAAACTGGTTTTATAAATAAATCATTGAACGACCCATACACCAATATATTAAGACAAACAACAGAAGGTTTATCTGCCGTATTAGGTGGTGTTGATCAATTAATCATCCAGCCTTATGATACGTATTCAGAAACTGGAAGTACATCGTTTACACAACGAATGGCGATCAATATTTCGTTGATTTTAAAAGAAGAATCTGAAATAAATCAATTAGTCGATCCAATGAATGGAAGTTTGTCGATTGAAAAACTAACTCAAACTTTAGCAGATTCATCTTGGAAATTATTTCAGCAACTCGAAAAATTAGGCGGAAGTGAAGCTTTAGAAGTGGAAGAATACCTCAAAAACGAAATTGAACGAATTCGTAATTTAAGAATCGCCCAAGTAAATGATAAAAAACAACTGCTTGTAGGTGTCAATCAATACTTCAATCCTGAACAAACCAACTTAACTTGGAAACAGGAGGTTGGCACTTTTTGGGATGTTGAATATTTGGTATTGGAAAAAGAATTAATCACAGCGGGCTTAGAGTAAAATTAACAACTAAAGATATTAGTGGGGAACACAAATATTTGAAGTCAATAAAGCGATAACATCGCTTACTCCGTGTCCTTAATAACACAAATTACATCAAACTTTTTCTCAGTGACCTCTGTGATAAAAAAAAATAAAATGAAAAAAAACATAGATTTTACAAAAACGGACTGGAAAGAATTACCTTCATCCAATCAGTCTTCGCACCATAAAAGTACTTTTGAACACACAGGATTCAAATCAGGAATTGCTCCTTTTTTAGGTGGTCCTTACGCATCCATGTACACATCAAGACCTTGGACAATTCGTCAATATGCAGGATTTTCAACTGCAGAAGAGTCAAATGCATTTTACAAACGTAATTTGGCAGCGGGACAAAAAGGGCTTTCGGTTGCTTTTGACTTAGCGACACATCGTGGGTATGATTCTGACCATCCACGTGTAGTAGGTGATGTTGGAAAAGCAGGAGTAGCTATCGACTCTGTATTGGACATGAAAGTACTCTTCGACCAAATTCCATTAAATGAGATGTCCGTTTCTATGACGATGAACGGAGCGGTGATTCCAATTTTAGCATTTTACATTGTCGCTGCAGAAGAACAGGGAGTCAAACAAGAATTACTTTCAGGAACTATTCAAAACGACATCTTGAAAGAGTTTATGGTCCGAAATACCTACATCTATCCACCAACTCCGTCGATGCGTATCATTGCAGACATATTTGCATATACAACGAAACACATGCCTAAATTTAACTCGATATCCATTTCGGGTTACCACATGCATGAAGCAGGGGCAACTGCTGCGCAAGAGTTGGCTTATACTTTAGCGGATGGTTTAGAATATTTGCGTGCAGGTATAAATGTAGGATTAGATATTGACGACTTTGCTCCACGTTTAAGTTTTTTCTGGGGGATAGGAATGAAACCAATGACAGAAATAGCAAAGCTAAGAGCAGGACGTTTATTATGGGCGAAGATTGTAAAACAATTTAACCCTAAAAAACAAAAATCTATGGCTCTAAGAACTCATTGTCAGACCTCTGGTTGGAGTTTAACAGAACAAGATCCATACAACAATATTACACGAACTTGCATCGAAGCATTAGCTGCAGTGTTAGGAGGAACACAATCTTTACATACAAATTCTTTGGATGAAGCAATAGCATTACCAACCGATTTTTCAGCACGTATTGCACGAAATACACAAATCTATCTTCAAGAAGAAATAGGAATCACAAATATTATTGATCCTACGGAAGGAAGTGAATACATTGAAAAATTAACTACAGATCTTTGTCAACAAGCGTGGGAATTGATTGAAGAAGTAGAAGGATTAGGTGGAATGACAAAAGCAATCGAAGCCGGGATTCCAAAAATGCGCATTGAAGAGGCTGCGACAGAAAAACAAGCGCGTATCGATGGGGAAGAAGACATCATTGTTGGTGTCAATCGTTACCAACTAGAGAATGAAGAAGCTATTGATACCTTAGAGATAAATAATGATACTGTTCGTATTCAGCAAGTAAAACAACTGGTAAAATTAAAAACAGAACGCAATGCAGATGCAGTCCAAGAAAGTCTTTCAAACCTTGAAAAAATTGCAGAAACTGGACAAGGAAATTTATTGGAGGCTGCAGTGATTTGTGCACGAAACAGAGCAACTTTAGGTGAAATATCTGATGCATTGGAACGTGTATTTGGAAGATATCAAGCGAAAATACATTCGATTCAAGGAGTTTATGCAAAAGGAGTTATGGGAAATGAAGATTTTAAAAAGGCGTTAGCATTAGCAGATAAATTTGCTGTTTTAGAGGGAAGAAGACCTCGTATTATGGTTGCTAAAATGGGTCAAGATGGGCATGACCGTGGAGCCAAAATTATCGCAACCTCTTTTGCGGATATGGGTTTCGATGTAGATATTAGTCCCTTATTTCAAACACCCCAAGAAGTGGCAAAACAAGCAATTGAAAACGATGTACATGTTTTGGGTATTAGCTCATTAGCTGCAGGACATAAAACATTAATTCCAGCGGTAATTGAAGAATTGAAATCCATGGGTAGACCAGATATTATGGTAATTGCAGGAGGTGTAATTCCAGCCAAAGATTATGATTTTTTATATGAAAAAGGAGTGTTTGGTGTATTTGGACCTGGTACAAAAATTCCAACGGCAGCTATTTCCATTTTAGAATTGTTAATAAAGAGTGTCCAATAAATCGTAGAAAATTCGCAGTCTTTGGGTAATTTTGACCAGCAAAAATTCACCGACCATGAAAAAATATTTACTACTTATTATTATCCTATTTTTATTCAGTAAGTTAGAGTCTCAACCACCGTTATATACCGATTTATTTACATTGTATGTGAATGGTGAATATAAAAAACTGGTAGACAAAGCAGAGAAATATACCATAAAACCAGAAACAAAGAATGACGCGATTCCATATGTATACATTTCTAAATCCTTATTCAAAATTGCTTTTCAAAAAAATAGAGAATCTAAATACAAAGACGCTTACGACCAAAGTATCTATTACTTAGTGAAATGTATTGAAAAAGACATTACAAAAGAAGTATATGACAAAGAAACTGAATTTTACATAGAGGTAAAAGAAACATTAATTGCATATATTTTGGAGGAATTTAAAGACAAAAGCTATAAAAAAGCATTAGAATATAATAACAAATTAAAAACATTATATCCAGAGGATATTTCAACAATTCTAATGGATGGCGTACTAAAAAAGTTTACAAAAGATCTACCTGGAGCAATGATTGTATGGAACGAAAATCAAAATGCGTTAGAGAGATTAACGAATTTAGACTATTACACAGAAAAAGAAAAAGAATTTCTAAAGTTAGGAGTCATCCAAACCATCGAAGGCTTAAAAAGTGTTAAACAGCCAGAACGTGCCCGAAATATTGCACTTAAGGCAAATACATGGTTTGAGAATGAAGAGGATTTTAAGTTAGTGTATGAAACTGTGAAATAGTTTATTAAGCTATTTTTAGAGATTCCTTTATTTCCCTTTCTTTCGTTTAAAATAGGATCGATACCAAACAGATGTTTTTTTGTATAATTGAAACCAACCATCTTCAGGGAATACATTGACCCGAAAAACTTGATATGGATCTTCTTCCATATTCATTCCGCCTGAATCTGTTGCGATTCCATAAGTAAAACCTTCTTTTCTGGTAAGTTCTTTTACGTTTTCATTAACATCCCCGTATGGATAGGCGAAAGAAATAACAGATGTATTTAATCCTTTTTCTATATTTTCCCTACTTGTTTTTAATTCATAGGTGATTTCTTCTGCAGAAAGTTTTGTCAAGTGTCTGTGTGTCATTGTGTGTGCGCCAATTTCCCATTTTGCATTCACAAACGCACTTTTCTGATCGGTAGTTAATAGTAAAATTGATTCTAAACTTTCTCCTTCATCCCAAAAATTTTTGGTGCATTCAAAATCTCCTAATAAATAAATCACACCACGAAATCCATATTTTTGCATTAAGGGTAAAGCGTTCGTATAATTGTCCGCATAACCATCATCAAAAGTTAGTATAAATGGTTTTTTAGGGAATTCTCGAATATTCATTTTACCCGTTACATAATTCTGATAATCTTGAAAAGTAATGGAAGTTAAACCGCGTAGTCTAAAAAATTGAAGCTGCTTTTTAAAATTCTTTTTAGTAACAAAAATACGGTGTTTACTTTCCAACTTAATAGTAGGTACTTTGTGATACATCAATATCGGAATATGTATTGGTATATATTTGGTAACTAATGCTTTTTGATAGACATTGTCCACTTTTTCATACACTGATGTGATCGTGTAATCGGTTAAAAAGGATTTTACATTTGATATGTTAAACTCGTCTGTTAAAGCAAATTCAATGTCTTTTACTAAGTGATCGTTAGAGAAATCAAATGGAACTTTTCCGGGTAGTATGTCACCGAAATTGGATGAAATAGCATCTTGAATGTTTTCCGAGGTAATTAATCCGTGGTTACAAGCCTCTCCAATTGCGATTAAATTTTTTCCTAAAAGCAATGTTTCAATAGCAACTCTTCCTGCTCCAATTACAAGGTCCGATTTTAAAATTTCTTCGTGAACCGAGGTAATAAATCCAAGTTGGGCAATACGATTTGGATAGCTTTCTTGAAGCGAAGAAAAAACCTGCTTTCCTTCTTCAGGAAGTGCATCCCATTCGTTTCCGATAAATTGTATACTTAAATTTACATTGTTTTTAATTAAAAGAGGTAAAGTAGTACAGATAAACTTTGCGATTATTTCCCCTTTAATTCCATTAAAACGTCCGATAATTGAAAGCAATTTTTTCGTCTGTTCTTTCTGTTCATTTTGAATTTCTGAGCTACCAATTGTAATTCCATTCGGTATGACGTTAATTTTCGAAGCTAATTGTTCGTTTTTAAAAACAGTATCTCTCCTTAAATTCTCGCAGATACAAATGATTTGTTCCCCATAAATATCTTTAAGTTTAACTTGTTTTCCATGTATAGTGGAAACTAATGGGATGTTACAGTAAGTAGTTGCATAGTAACTTACCCAGGATGCAGCACGGGAATGTGCATGAATCAAGGTAATATTGTTTTTTTTAATGTAAGAAATTAAAAATTTTACATTTATAAGTCGTTGTTTTAATGAACGATTTGAAATCGGTAATGAATTGCTTTTGATGCCTTCAAGTTCAAATTTTTGGTCGGAAAGTAAATGAACTTCATCCTTATTTTGATGTTGAATTGCAGATAATTCTATGGCATATTTTGCTGAACCAGAAAAAAAATTAGAGGAGAATACGTGAAGGATCGTTTTTTGGGACATGTAATACTTTATTTATGAACCCTCCAAACTTCAATGTACTCATTCACATTTCTTGGGTTCAAATTATGAACTATTTTATCAATCAAACTTGGTTCACAAACCTTGTATAATGTTAAATCAGGATACTGCGCTTTATAAAATGCAATTCGTTGGTTTAAATTTCCTTTCCCTGCAAAGAATATAAAATCAATTGCTGGTTGAATTGAATCTTTTTCCAGTACTTTCTTTTCAATGAAAGAGGTATGCCACTTATTTGCGTAAAATTTAGGCATCATGGAAACTTCTGCATCACCAGAACCCTCTACTAATATAGTTGGATTTGATTTTGGGAAATTGTAAAGCGAATACATCGCGGAAATTCTAGAATATTTAGTCGAAATTATAGAGAAAAAACAAACCAAGAATAGGTTTAAACCCCAAAATATTTTAAGGGAAACATTCCAACTTTTTCTCCAAAAATTCTTTTCCTTTAACTTCTCGTAACCAATTACGCCAAGTATGATAAAAAATGGAAGTATAGACAAAATAAAACGTTCTTGTCTGTTTGGATAAAATGTATGAAACAATAAAAAGAAAAGAGTTGGAAGAAATAGTAACATGGAATTTTTATAACTTCTAAAAAATCCAATACCAACTAATAATCCAAAAGGAAAAAATAAAACGCCAAATAATACGTAGAAGTACATGAAGTAATTCGTGTTTGGCAGGTATTTGGTTCCCTCGTTCATATTGTAGGTTACATAACTCCAAAACTCTGCAAATGGATATCCCCAAATGTAAAAATCAACGATTCCTTGCGTTATAAAGAAGGTGATTAAATTTCCTAAACTAAAATAGAAAATAGAACGCCACGATTTCTTAAATAAATAATAGGTTACAATTCCAACTGAAAATATGCCAATCTGATATCGAAATGAAATTGCTAATCCACACATTATTCCTGCATAGAGTAAATTTCTCGTTGTGGTTTTATCTTTGCGAATTAAAAACCAAATTCCACACATTAAAAAAGGTATTGCTACCATTTCCACTAAATTTCTAACAGACATGAATGGCATTAACCATAATAGGGCTAACAACCAACCTGCAGTTAGTGCATTTTTTCTATTGGAAAGTTTTTCGGTGATTTTAATTCCAAAGTATACTACAAAAATGGATAAAAATGCATGAAGAATTCGGTTTAAAATCATTAATATTTTTGGGTCGCTAATCCCAAAAAACTTACAAGAGGCAAAGAATAAATAATTTAAACCTACATAGGTAAAGCTATGGCCTTCTGGTTTACCTGAACTTCCTTCCGACCATGGAAGCCAATGATTGTAATCGTAATTATTTGCCCAAGAAGAGGATGCTTCAATCGTTAAAAAATGATCGTCATGCATTCCATAGCCTTCTGAAAAAACAGCTGCTATTAGACGAAAAATTAATCCAACAATTAGGATTGTTTTGTATGACGAGAAAATATTTTTTGATACCATTTTTTAGGAATTACAACTTCGTTTACTACAGGTTTGATGTCCACTAACTCCAATTCGAAGATTAAATCTGAATATGCTTTTATTGGTCCAGAATGACGGTGACCATAAGCTAAATAATAGGGTAAATAAAATCGCCCTTTAGCCCCTTTGATTAGCATACCTACTCCTTCATCAAAACCTGGAATCATCCCTTGAACTTTGTATACAAATGTGAGAGGACTTGCTTCTCCATCTCTAGAAGATTCAAATTTTTCTCCATTTAATAAATATCCAGTATAATGTACTACTAAAGTATCTCCAGCTTTTGGTTTCATTCCTTTCAATTTACCTTCGATAATATAGGTTAAACCAGAAGGTAATTGTTTTGCATTTGGAAAATAGTGTAACGCAGAGTCTAATACGTTTCGTGTATGTACCGCTCTTTTTTCTTCAATTGCTTTGGTTGCATTATAGTTTTTATAAGCATGACCAATACGGAGTATTTTTACATGTAAAATCAAATCATTTTGAACGATTTTATTCACTACATCTTGTCCTTGAACTACATGGCCAAAAACAGAATGTTTATTATCTAACCAAGGTGTTGCAACGTGCGTAATGAAAAATTGACTCCCATTTGTATTCGGTCCAGAGTTTGCCATCGATAAAATACCAGGACCAGAATGTTTTAAAGAAGGATCAAATTCATCATGAAATTTATATCCTGGATCACCGCTACCAGTTCCAAGCGGACAACCACCTTGGATCATGAAGTTTGCAATTACTCGGTGAAATTTTAAACTGTCGTAAAAAGGTTTTGTAAAAGTTTTACCAGCGAAAACATAATTTCCTTCTGCTAAACCGACAAAATTAGCAACTGTTTGTGGTGCTTTTTTATCTTCTAATTTAATTAGTATTTCTCCTTTCGTTGTTTCAAATTTTGCATATAATCCATCCTCTAAATTTTGCGCATTTAGAATAAAAGAAAAGAATAAACTGACAAAAAGTAATGCCGTTAATTTCATAGGAATTAGTTTACTTTAATTAATTCTACTTCGAAAATTAATACAGAATAAGGCTTAATTGCTTCTGAAGGAGAGTTTTCACCATAAGCCAATTCTTGAGGAATGTAAAAAATAAATTTGGAACCTGCAGGCATCAATTGTAACCCTTCTGTCCATCCTTTAATTACTTGATTTAAACCAAATGTTGCAGCTTCTCCACGTTGAACTGAACTATCAAATACTTTACCATCAATCGTTGTACCATGGTAATGAACAGTTACTTGATCAGTAGCTTTTGGTTTTTCACCGGTACCCATAACAACTACTTGGTATTGTAAACCACTTGGTGTTGTTTGTACGTTAGGTTTGGTTTTATTGTTATTTAAAAATACAATTCCTTCTTCTCGTGCTTTCATTCCGTCTTTTGCAGCTTCCGCTTTTTTCTCTGCTTCCAATTTTTGGAAGTAAGCACTTAACGTTTTGTTATTTGGATCACTACACAAACTTGCTTTATCATTCAATCTGTCTGCAAGACCTTTGATTATTAATTCCTTATTTCCTTTAGGTAAGTCTCGAAGAACGTTTTCACCTAAAATTCTGCCTATCAAATACGATACACTATCCAACTGATTTTTTAAAACTACATGATGATCTGCATTAGATGTACTAACTACTGCTTTTTTAGCTGGTGCTTGCGCTATTGAGACATAAGAAAGTAACAAAATAGATGCGCTTAAAATTATTTTTTTCATAATTTATTATTTATTCACAACAAATTTAATAATTAATTCAGGACTGAGTTTGTATGCTTCAAGTTGTTCGCTTTTTTTGAATAAAATTAACTTTTAGGTCACAATAGTTTTCTTACTTCTTTTACTTTTGTAACATGGAACAAAAAGAAGACAAATTAAAGGAAGTAATTTCCCACGCGAAAGAGTATGGATATGTATTCCCATCCTCCGAAATATATGATGGATTAGCAGCTACTTACGACTATGGTCAGTTGGGTTCTGAATTAAAAAACAACATCAAAACCTATTGGTGGAAATCCATGACGCAAATGCACGAAAACATTGTAGGAATTGATTCTGCAATTTTCATGCATCCAACCACTTGGAAAGCTTCTGGTCACGTGGATGCGTTTAATGATCCATTGATTGATAATAAAGATTCAAAAAAACGATACAGAGCAGACGTATTAATCGAAGAACACATCGAAAAAATTCGTCAGAAAATCAATAAAGAGGTTGAAAAAGCTTCTAAGAAATTCGGAGATGCATTCGACAAAGAACAATTTGTTGCTACCAATCCTAATGTATTACGCAACGCTCAAAAAATCACGGAAATCGAAGATCGTATGCGTACGACTTTAGAAAATAATGATTTGGTAGGTGTACAGCAATTGATTGTTGACTTAGAAATTGTGTGTCCGATTAGCGGGTCTAAAAATTGGACGGAAGTTCGTCAATTCAACTTGATGTTCTCTACCGAATTAGGTTCGGTTGCTGGAGATGCAGCGACGATCTATTTACGCCCTGAAACAGCGCAAGGTATTTTCGTAAATTTCTTAAACGTGCAAAAATCAGGTAGAATGAAAATTCCGTTTGGGATCGCTCAAATTGGAAAAGCATTCCGTAATGAAATCGTTGCTAGACAATTCATTTTCCGTATGCGTGAGTTTGAACAAATGGAGATGCAATTCTTTGTACGTCCAGGGGAAGAAATGAAATGGTACGAATACTGGAAAGAAACGCGTGTGAAATGGCACAAAGCTTTAGGTTTAGGCGATGAAGCTTACCGTTTACACGACCATATCAAATTAGCACACTATGCAAATGCTGCGTGCGATATCGAATTTGATTTCCCAATGGGATTCAAAGAATTGGAAGGAATTCACTCGCGTACCGATTTCGATTTAAAACAACACGAACAATTCTCAGGTAAGAAATTACAATTCTTCGATCCAGAGTTAAATGAAAGTTATGTTCCATATGTAGTTGAGACCTCAGTAGGACTTGATCGTATGTTTTTAGCAGTGATGAGTAATTCTCTAAACACAGAAAAACTAGAAGATGGATCGGAACGTGTTGTTCTTGCATTACCGCATGCATTAGCACCTTACAAAGTGGCGATTATGCCATTGACACGTAAGGATGGTTTACCAGAAAAAGCGCGTGAAATTTTTGACAATTTGAAATTTGATTTCCAATGTCAGTATGATGAGAAAGATTCTCCAGGAAAACGTTACCGTCGTCAAGATGCGATTGGAACGCCGTTCTGTGTGATGGTGGATCATGAAACGATGGAAAATAATACGGTGACAGTTAGAGATAGAGATACGATGCAACAAGTTCGTGTGAACATTTCTGAATTACACGGATTGATTGATAAAAAAGTAAATTTGAGAAATCTGTTACAGGGATTGTAAGAAGAATACTCGATTAGAAACCATATAAGGCATATAAGATTTATTTTATATGCCTTTTTTGTTACTCTATAATTAACTTCATCCCACTCGTATTCCCTCTAAATTCTAGGGCGTACAAACATTCTACCAACGCATAACCAATCGATTGTGTTCCTTTGTGTGTTAGACGTACATCGTAACTCACACTTGATTTCCCTTTGGGAAGGTGTTCGATGAAAAACGATGTTCGGTTGTCGTATGGCGTTGTATAGTAAGAAACGTTTTTACCATAACCATAATTGGAAAGTTGGTTTACATTTTCCATTCCTGCAGCTTTTAGGTCTTTGACGTGCACAAAGTCGATTCTGCGATCACTCGAGACCTTCAGGTAAATACGTAATTGATCTCCCACTTTTAGTTTCGTAGTTGGAGTGACTAAGATTTCTTGGTCGCCTTGGATGAGGTAGATTTCTTTGGTAAGCACTAGACCGGTTGTACTATTCGTTACGTGTTCGATGTTTTCGGTATAGGAATAGGTAAGAGAACCAAAACTTGGTGTTTCCGCATTTTGGTCTATGACAACATTCCCTAAAGCTGGGGTAATCTCTTTTTTGGTCCAAGTTTGTGTAAGTTCTCCGACCTCATTTGTTGCTTTCGTGATTGTCTCATTTCCAATACGGATTATCGCTGAACTTTTAGTACTAAAATCAGTTGCCGGTACAGATATCAATGCATGAACGACACGAGCTGTGGTACTCGAATTTTCCCATAATTGTCCTCTTTTTTTATTGAGTAAGCTCAGTTGGATGGAATTCAAGAGGGGTTTTTCTCGACCAAGTGCTGTGAAAAAGTCTAAGATGTACGCTTGAGTTTCGATGGATTCTGCGTTAGAATAGTATTTTTCATTCCAGTAGGTTCCTGTATTTTTTCGTTTGGTTGCCCGGTTTTGGATGGACGCCGCGATTTTAGTTGCGAAGATTTTATCTCCTGTTTTTACTAAGTACATTCCTGCAATCGCCTGTTGTTTTAAACTTAATGAAGTCCAGTTTTTAGCGAGTGTTTTAGCCAATAATGTTGTGAATTCGTTGGCAGGTAATTGGTAAACTGCTTGAATGTACAACCACTGAAGTTCTTGTTCTGAAAGCCAGTTGCGTTGGTTATTTTCTGTCGCTGTATGTTTTTTGAATTCGTATGTGTAATAATTATTCAGGTAATTCAACGATGCATTTAATTCTGCTGGTCGTTCGTTTAACTGCGCAAAACCAAACACGATGTCGTTCGTAATGTAAGCGCTTGCTTGACCACCTGCAAACCAAGGCCATGCGCCATCCATATTTCGTTGTTGGAACAATTGTTCGAGGTAGGTTTTTTGTTGGTTGGCAAGGTTGTTTTCTTCCAAGAAGAATGCAATTTCTTTACGTTGTTCACTTTCTGATTTAGCTGCATTCACCCATGGTGTTTCCGTAAGATCCACAGAATTCGCAATCGTTGGATTAGTCAATTCGGAAGCGCCTACATTCCAATGAGCAATCATCTGTTTGATTGCTGGATTATTTGCTAGAACTTTACTTCCTAAGACATTGGTGTAATACGCGTGAAACAAGGCATCCGAACTAGGGTAGTTAACCTTACTTGCAGCAGGTAGGGTTTTCACGACCGACCAAATAGGATTAGAGGCGTAGTCAAACACTAAATTTTCGTGTTGTTTGGTAGTAGAAGTGGATGTAGCAAGTTTATCCAACGTAAAGGTGTAATTCCCTTTTTCTTCGATGGTGATGGGTAATGCTTCGGTAACAAAAACACGGTTACTCAAGATAGGGAAGGCTTTTTCTTCGCTGTCCGTAAACGATTCCGAACTTGCTTTAATGCGGTATGCGATAAGGTCTAAACCGTTTTTAGGGATGGACAATTTCCAAGAAACCGTTTGACTCTGTTTCGCGTTGAGTTGTATGTTTTGTGTTTCCATTTTCCCAAACACTTCTGGAATAACTTCGTTGGTGAAAGGATTAAACCATTCCAACGAAACTCTTACAGGCAAGTTCTTATCCGATACGTTGACCACATTTGCAGAAAATTCCAAGGTATCTCCAGCGCGGAAAAAACGCGGAGCATTGGGTTGCACCATCAATTCTTTTTGCGCGATGAAGAATTCTTCTAGTTGCCCCATGTTCATTTCTTTGTCGTGGGCAAGCGCTCTAAATTTCCAAGTCGTTAATGCATCGGGTAGGGTGAACTCAAAGGAGAATTTTCCATCTTTGTCAGCGTAGAGGTTAGGGTAGAAGAAGGCAGTTTCGTTGAAGTTGGAGCGGGGGGTGGATTTAGTTTTGTTGGAGGTCTCAGATTTTGAGGGAGAATCAACTTCGCTACCTACGATAACAGGAGGAGGAAATGCTACTAGTTTTTCTAAATTAAATTCTTCATCATCGGACCATCCTGCTCTACCACTTCCGCCTCCAAAACTTGGGCAAGAAAGAGATCTGAAAGAATAGTTAGATGAAATAGAAGATTTTGAAGAAATATAAATCCCATTTCGGATTGCTCCTACACAACGGAGTTCATTTTTGAAATTTCTATAACAATATATACCATCACTCCAAACTTCTGTATTAAGAAACTCCATTTCATCACCTCTACTTCTATTCGATTCATGAAAAATATTGTACACATAATCTCCATTGTAAGGGAAATAAACTTCCCAATTTGAACTTTCAATTTTATCCAAAGAAGCATCAGTCAATGTTGCTACTACTTCTTTAGATAATGTGGATTTACTTTCAGTACTTAATATCCATTTTTCTTTATTACCAGGTTTTAAATAATCTCTTATAGATTCCAATTTCAATTTGATAGTTCTGGTAATCTGTGAAATACGAAAGTCGTGAGATGCAGTATATACTTCATTGTCACGTACAAGAGAAACTTCAATGCTTAATCCTTCGATGTCTTCTTTTTGAATCGTATAATAAATAATTTTTCGTTTATCTATTCGTAAAAAATCACTTAAAATTAAGCGGTCTTTACGATAAATTCTAAAATGCATATATTGGTTTGTATAGTTTGTACCAATCAATATTGGAAGTTTCGAACCTAACTCAACATTGTCAATTAATTGACTAATCCAAATCTCATCATTATGTTGATTTTTAGATTTTTGAATATCAATTGATGTAAGATAATCTTCATTTTTGATTGTATCACCTTTGAAATTAATATAATACATTAACAGTTTATAGTTACCAGGTAATGATTTTGTGACTTCTTGAAAATTAATACTATCCCCGATGTTCTTGATGAATTGAGAAATTGTATCATATTCACTTTCAATAATTTCATCGTCAAAATAAACGTCATTAGGAAATTGATTTTTGAATTCTGAGCGTGTAAAAGCTTTAAATTCACTTTCTTCCCACGTATTATTTAAAATTCGATTAGTTGACTTTTTGCGTAAGATGGTGAGATGGAAAGGAGTAATTTCTTTCGGTTTTTCATTTAAATTGAAAGTAAAGATGTCATGATTATGTGTAAATATCTCTGTGTCTGTAATATTATTTGACCATGGATTATATAAAAATCCAATTTCCTTACTGAAATTATTAGTTTGAGTCTCACCGATAGTATTCGTTACATTGATGTTTATTCTTAAATATTCACCGCCTAAATCCGAGTTTTTGTTTGTTATAAAACGGTAACTATAAAGACCATTAATATCTGAATAAAGTAAAGTGTCTAGTTGTTTTTTGCCACTCAATATGTTTGAATTGCAAGCGATAGAAATTTTAACTTTTGCTTTACTTATTGGGTAGCCACTAAATGATACTGCTTTGCCAATTATATTGATGGTATCACCAAATGAGATTTGATTTTCTTTAATTTGATTTTCAATATAAAATGTTGGTCTTTTATATTCTTCAACTTTGAATTGAGTTGATGATTCGTTTTCTGATTTAGAATGTGATACTTGAAAATCATAGTCACCTAATTGTAGATTGTTTTTTGGTAACATAAACGAACTGCTATAGGTTCCAAATTCATTTGTTTTTATATTATCTGTCGAAACATATATTTCTTTTCCTTCACTATCTGTTATTTTAATATTAATATCAGTTGAAATCGAACTTGTTATAAGAGGATATGTGTTTTTAAAGGCAAATATTTTGAAATAAACTTTTTGTCCAGGACGATATATTGCTCTATCTGTAAGTATACTGAAGTAAATCTTTTCGTCATTTACATTTAGTTTTTTAATAAGTTTTTTTTCTAAGCTATCATTTTTATAAAATACTTTCCAATGAATGCGAGAAGAGTCAATAGGAAATATACATTCTCCCTGCTTATTTGATACATACTTTTTTACATCTTTTAATGCCTCATCCCAAATCTCAATCCTCGTATTTTTAATTGGATTACCTGTTTTCAAATCCAATATGTGTAGAATTCCGTTTCCATTTTCAGCTTTGTAAAGCACGGTGAAATCATGTATATCAACAAAAACATACGAAAATTTCATGTATGAATTAATACTATCTTCAGAAATTATTCGATTTGTAACAGTTTCATTTTCGCTTATCATCACCAAAAACTTTCCAGTTTCTTTCCAAGCGGGTAAAATGAAATCCTTTGTATGTTCGTTATACAATCCATTTTTATCTAGCTTAAGAATCTTTTGATGAATTTTTCTGAGCTGATAAGCTTTCAAGAAGTTTTTACTTGTGTCGTAACTAATTTTATCAATGTGAAAAACCGATAAATGTACACTATCTATGTTTTTATAGGTGATTGAGAGTAGATTTGATTCATTTAAAAAAGTCTTTCCATTAAGTTGCGCTTCAAAAAGAGGATTTTTTATATCATATATAAATTGTTGAGCTTGATGATAATATAATGAGGTAGGATACTTTTGACATCCTGCTTCGACTAATTTTATTGCTTGTTCATTTTTGTTTTTTACGATTGGATTTTCTTTCCAATCATATAAATATCCAAGTTCGTTTAATTGACCTGCTTGTTTTACGATGACTTTTAACACAGCTGGTATATTTTTTAAATTTTCAATTAACCAATTTAAATTTGGAATGTATTTAGTTCTATTGTAGTTGGTATTTGAGGTGATAAATTCTATTCGATTGAAAACTGTTTCAACATAAGCATAGTACTGATTGTTTTTCAAATGAAAGCTTTCTAAAGATTGAAAAAGTGATAAAATCGTATCAGTTGAATATTTCGCTAAGTTTTCTGTTTGATAAAAAAGAGTTGTGTCTTTGTAATTCAGATTATTAAATCTTGCTTTGATTTTGGGTAAATAATAATTTAATAAAGTTGGTTGGGAAATAATATCAAAACTATCTGATTCGTAAAGCGTGTGTATTCCAATAGCATCATAATTTATTAAATCTTCGAAGTGTAAAAGCGCTTTTTTATAGTGATAATGTACCCCTTGATAATGGTTTGTAATAATCTCTTTATTGATCTCTAATTTAAACTCTTCATCTAGTTCCCATTGATAGTAAAATTGATTATACAAATTGGCCAAAAACAAATGTCCTATATTATTTAATGGAACTTTCGTTTGATCTATTTTATGTTCTAATTGATTTAATAATGCCAATTTTTCATCGTTTTCCAGTAAAGCATTCGGAACGAGATCTACATATTTGTTCAACGCTTTCTGAAAATCAGCTGAGTTATTTTTTTTGATCGCTTGATCTAAAATAGTAGTAAGTAGGTTTAGCGCATCTTTGTATAAACCATCTTCGTTTAGTTTTTCAAATTGATCCCAACTTGCTGAATTTGGTGTTGCTTTTTTCTGTTGCGCGAAAAGTGTAGTAATACTGAAAAGTAAAACGAAAAGGATTAGATTTTTCATAGTGGATGAATTTTCCTCCCCCTTCTCTTCGAGAGTCTCAGTGGTCCGGGGAATGGATGATTAGTTTTGGATAGTATCTTGCTTCTTTTTGGTATTCAAATGAACACGGTATGCTACGAGTGCAGGTAAACCTAAAATCATAATAATCGCCAAGGCATAACCTTTTGGTAACAAACGAAATGATTCAATGTTGGCAAAATCTTGTTTGCTTCCTCCCATACCAATGAAATACGATAAGCTGATGTCGCAGGTGTAAATTTTATCTTTCGTGGTAATTTCTCCTGGAAATAAATCGATGCGAAATAGAAAGAAGACAGCTGAAAGTATCAGTACAAGTGCTATATAAATTAGAAGTGGTTTTTTTAAGTTTTGTTTCATAGTTTTGTTTATTATAAGTTAGTCACCTCCCTCGATCCCTCCTCAAGGAGGGAAGACGATGAGGCAATAATTTTTATTGTTTTAATGCGATTCTAAAAGTAGTTCCTTTATCGATTTCGGAATGTAATACAAATACGTTTCCTTTGTGGTATTCGTTAATAATTCGTTTTACTAAGGAAAGTCCTAGTCCCCAGCCACGTTTTTTGGTTGTGTAACCTGGTTTAAAAATGGTTTTAAATTGATTGTGTGCGATCCCTTTACCTGTGTCTTGGATATCAATGTTTACATGGATTGTATCTCGTGAAATGGTAATATTGAGTTGACCTGCTGTTTCCATGGAATCCACTGCATTTTTGGTGATATTTTCAATCACCCACTCAATCAAGGGAGGATTATGGGGCACAAGCATTTCTGGAGAATCGCTTTGTATGGAAAAATGTATTTTGTTGGACACGCGCAATTTCAAATAATCAATAACCGTACTTACTGTATCAACGATGTTTTTGTCTTCTAATTGTGTTGCGGAACCAATTTTCGAAAAACGATTGGCTACTTGCTCTAATCGACTCACATCTTTTTGCATTTCGAGTGCGATGCTCGGATCGATATTTTGTGTTTCTAAATACTGTACCCAAGCCAATAAAGAGGAGAGAGGTGTACCTAATTGATGGGCTGTTTCTTTCGCCATTCCTGCCCACACTTGATTTTGTTCGGCTTTACGGAAGGTGTTAAAGATGAGGTAACCAACAAAAATAAATAAGGTGAAAATGATGAATTGAACATACGGGAAATACTGCAATTTCTTTAATTCTGGACTGTCGTCGTAGTACAAAAAGCTGTGTTGTGAGCTGCCAAAATTGATTGGAATGGCTTTGTTACTGCGTTTCAAACGTGCTATGGTTTCAAGTACTTCCGCTTTGTTGGTATTCTTTAAGGGGATATTGGTCGCTAAAATAGAATCGGAATTCGCATCCACTAATAAAACAGGAACAGCACCTTCGTTGGCTTTTAGTTCTTTATTGAATGCTCGAATCAACGAGTCTCGTTCGTTTTCCAATCGTGTAATTTCTTTGGAGTCGGTGTATGCACAGTTCATTACCAATCCTTCATCAATCTCAATGGTTATTTTGTATTTCCAAGAGTTTACTAAGTGAAGTAATGTGTCGTTGAACATACGTTTGACCATAGTGTCGGGAAGCGCATCGTGTTGCTTATTAAAATCTGAATACGTAAAGTCGAGATGTAAATGTTCGGACACATCGTTGTTATTATCGTATAGTATAACCGGAATGGATTTGTTGATGTTAATGATTTTCAAAGGAAGGGTGTAGTCCGGCATTTGGTTAATGTCAATCGGCTTCAAAATCTCTTTGGTTGCGCTACTCCATAATTCCATTTCATTGCGTTCTTTATCGCGCAATTGAGAAAAAGTGAGGTTGGTAAGTTGAACCAATTCCGCTTTCTTTTTAATTGCTTCCGCCCATTGTTTCACACGGTAACGCTCACGGATACTCACTTTAGACACGATGGAATTCGAGAAAAACAAGGATGCAGAAATCAATAGTAGTGCAATACCTAATAAGATGATTTTCCAACGTTGTTTTTTAGAATAGAGATCCATTGCTTTGTTTACGTGTTTCGTAAAAGTAATACTTTTCCACCTTTTTTATTACGCTTATATAAGCTTGATTTGTAAGCTTCCTCTCTTGAGAAGAAAGAAAAATTACATTCGAATACCAAATGTTAATGTGAAAAGTAAAAGAAGTAAACCTTGAAAGCGTAAACTTTAGATCACCTCCCTTAATCGCCCCTCGAGGAGGGAAAATATATTCGATAGTTTTACCTTTCCATGTAAATGCGTAATTATACACATCGTATCCTATCATGTTGAATTACTCTTTTTGAAACCTTTTTCTAGAATACAAGTACAATAAAAGCGTGCACCAATCTGCTTTACACTATTGTATGAGAATTATTTTTAAAATCGTTTTTTCCTTGTTTTTCATATTGACTATTCAATATTCTGATGCACAAATAGTTAGTACTATCGCAGGGATGTTGGATAGCATTGGTAAGCGCGATGATGTGGCTTTGAATGCAACGTTCAATAATCCTCATGGAGTAGAAGTGGATAAGTTTGGGAATGTTTATATTGCAGATAGATATAATCATTTGATCCGTAAATTAGATACGAATGGCATAGTTACAACCATTGCGGGAACTGGGAGTAAAGGTAGTACGGATGGACAAGGAGTATTAGCAAGTTTCAATGAACCTTGGGGAATAACTGTTGCCGACGATGGAACAATCTATGTTGCGGATACACGTAATAATAAAGTTAGAAAAATTAGTCCAACAGGATTAGTATCAACAATTGCAGGGACTGGAAGTCAAGGAGTAAAAGATGCTGTAAATCCTTTGCTGGCGACTTTTGGAAATCCATTGGGAATTGCAGTGGACAAATTTGGAAATATTTATGTCGCAGATCATTTAACCAGTATTATTCGAAAAATTGCAGTGACGGGTCAAGTAACGACCATTGCGGGAGATGTCAATAATGCAGGTTTAGTAGATGGCAATGGGAAAAATGCATGGTTTAATAAGCCTTATGGTTTAGAAATAGACAAGAAAGGAAACTTATATGTGGCAGACGAGCATAGTCATGCAATCCGTAAAATATATCCAAATGGAGACGTGGTTACTTTGGGAGGAAATGGAGTTGTAGGTAGTAAAGATGGAAATAAAACAGTTTCCACATTCAATAATCCTTGGGATGTAGCAATTGATTCTATCGGAAATATTTATGTAATGGATGGATATAACTACATAGTCCGAAAAATTGACACGAATCAACTTGTTACAACCTACGCTGGAATTGTGGGTAAAAAGGGCGCAATTGATGCTTATGCCAATGCTTCAACGTTTAATGGTGCAACTTCCATTTCGATTAGTAAAAAAGATGACTACCTAATCATAGGAGATGCGTATAATGAATTGATTCGGAAAATAACAATTCCTAAGCCGATTCCAAATCCTGTGGTTAAATTTCAAATTTCACCGAAAGATTCAATTACGGTTTGTCAGAGTATCGATGTAGCTCTCGAAATTAAAAACGATTTTGAATTGTATGTAGTGTATGTCGATGGAAAAAAAGTACAAACCTCTACGTCGAAAACCATCAGTGTTACTTCTAATAATCTACCTGTAGGAGTTCACACAATCGAGGTTAGAGGCCAAAAAACTGGATATTACGACCAGAGTTCTAATCCACTTGTGGTAACTGTTCTTAAAAATTCCATTTTTACGATTCAAAAAAATAAAAACACCGATTTATGCATCGGAGATAGTGTTAAAATTTCAACTTCAGATAATACCGTAGTGACTTGGAATACAAACGCAGTTTCAAATACGATTACTGTAAAATCGGATGGAAAATATTACGTTACGTCATTAAAAGGGCAATGTTTATCAAAACAGGATACGCTTTATGTTGTTTTCAATTCATTCCCAGTGAGTAATATTTCCAAATCGACGATTCAAACTTTATATACAGGAGATACATTGACATTAACGGCAACTCCAGGAACCAATTATGTATGGTCAACGAATGCAGAAACACAAAGTATTAAAGTTACAAATTCAGGAAAGTATGCTGTTTTAGTAAGTAATGTTTATGGGTGTGGAACACATTCGGATACGGTGAATATTGTTTTTAATCCGATTCCAACAAAAGTTTTCATTATAGATAAAGGGAAAACTAATTTTTGTGCTGGAGATTCTATTCAACTAAAAGCAAGTTATTCTAAGAATATAGCTTGGTATAAAGATAACCAATTATTCAAAACCTTGGATTCAATTATCTATATCAAACAAGGAGGCATCTATCATTTTGTATGCAAGATAGATGCAAATAAGTCGCTTATCTCCGATACACATACTTACTTTAAACAAGCGCTTCCTCAGCCTGATTTTACGTTTATTGAATTGAAAAAAAGTAATAGTTATGCATTAATTCAATTTACTGCTACGAAAACACAAATGGATTACGCATATACTTGGAATTTAAATGGCAAGGTAGTTTCTACCATTTTTAATCCCGCATTTACGTTCAATGAAACCTATGACAATCAAATACAGTTAACGATTAAGGATCAATATACTTGTGAAAATGCCATTATTAAAAATGTACCAGTTACCTTAACTACGGAGTTATTTATTCCGACTGCATTTACACCGAATGGAGACGGATTAAACGACAAAATAAAAATGATGGGAATTTCTCCAACAACAAAATTGAACTTGATGATTTTTAATGAATGGGGACATTTAGTTTTTTCTACTACGTCAGCTACCGATACTTGGGATGGAACGTATAAAGGAGACCCTGCAAATGCTGGAAATTATAGTTATCTATTAGATATTGAACTGAATGGGGAGCAACAGAAGTTGAAAGGAATAATCACTTTAATACGTTAACAATGAAGAGTGTTTGTTTAGTTTTAGCGTTGTTTTTCTTATTGCCAATCTTGGGTATTTCTCAACAACGTAATTTAACGCAGTTTTATAATTCTTCGATTTTTAATAATCCAGCCGAATCTGGTGCAATTCATTATGCACGTTTTTCTACAAATTACCGTAAACAATGGCCCACCATTGCTACTGGCTACCAAACTTCTGTATTTGCATTGGATGCACAGGTGAAAAAATTTGGTTATGGAGTAGTTTTTGCAACAAACGAAGCGGGCCCTTCGAGTTTAAAAACATCCAATTTTTTGTTTAATTTATCCCATCAATTCAAACTGAACGAATTCAACACACTTCGTTTTGGGTACCAAATTGGATTAAATCAATATAGTCTAAATACAAGTAATTATAAGTTTGAAAGTCAATACGATTTAGAGAATGGATTTAATCCTTCTATTTCCAATGGGGAAAATTTTAATGGTTCTTCGGTTATAGATGTTACAGGAGGAGTTGGTTTTACTTGGCAAAATAATCGCTACCAATGGAAACCAAAAGTTTCTATGGGACTTTATAATTTTGTACATAGTAAAAAATCCATTTTTTTGAATACGGGTAGTAACTCCATGAAATTATTTTCAGGAAGTGTAATGGTAGAGAAAAAAATCTCGGATCGATATACTTTTATACCTTATCTATTTTATTCCTACCAACAAAATGCTTCAAATTTATTGATAGGATCTAATTTTAAATACCATTTGGATACCAATAAACAATTACAATTTGGCTTAGGCTTTAGAAACAAAGATGCTTTATTATCCTACGTTGGAATCGAATTTCACAATGTTTTGGTTGGTTTTAGTTATGATATCAACACTTCTAAATTGGTGAAGGGAACTTCTTCGATTGGTGCCTATGAATTGAGCGCAATTTTTACTATTCAACCACCTAAGAAAAAACAAGCTCCGATTACAATTCACCGAGTAGATACGATTCGAATCGAAGTTCCTGTAGACAAGGATAAATCAGATACCTTGATAATCTACAGAGAAAACGGTGTAGATGGTCCGATTGATATTTCTACGATTGATAATTACTGGAAGTACAATCATTACTACGTATATTTTAACTTTGATGAATCGAAAGTTTTACCGAAATACGAATTTATCTTGGATGGCTTAATAGAAGATTTGAAGAAGTTCCCAGATCATAAGCTTTTGATTCACGGGCATACTGATTCCGACGGTGAATCCATTTATAATATATATTTAGGAGAAGCCCGTGCGAAAGAAGTAATGAAATACTTAGTGGATAGAGGGGTAAGTCATAGTAAAATCAGAACATTTACCTATGGACAAACGAACCCTGCTGAACCAAATACAACTATCGATAAAAAAGCTAAAAATCGTCGAGTAGAAATTATTTTATTGACTAAATAGGAGCTTTTTCACCCGGTCAATTGGTTGGTAACCCTTTCTTTTTGTTAGCAACTTTTATGCTTTATTTCTTAAGGAAAATTGTAAATTTGATACGAAAAAATTATAATTAATAGGAATGAGTTTACTTACCGTTGGAAGTGTAGCGTTTGATGCGATCGAAACGCCTTTTGGAAAAACAGATAAAATTATTGGAGGTGCAGGAACCTATATTGCTTTAGCTTCTTCTTTCTTTGCTAAAAATCAAAACATCGTTTCGGTGGTTGGGGATGATTTTCCTCAAGAAATGTTAGACTTATTGTCTCAACGTGGAGTGGATTTAACAGGTTTACAAATCAAACAAGGAGAAAAAACATTTTTCTGGTCTGGTAAGTACCATAACGACATGAATACGCGTGATACTTTAATAACTGAGTTGAATGTGTTGGAAAACTTTGATCCAATTATTCCTGCTGATTACCAAGGAGCTGAATTTTTGATGTTGGGGAACTTAAGTCCACAAGTACAAAGATCGGTAATCGAACGTTTGACAGAACGTCCTAAGTTAATCGCTATGGATACGATGAATTTCTGGATGGATATCGCTTTGGATGAGTTAAAGAAAACAATGTCAATGGTAGATTTATTAATCATCAATGACGAAGAAGCACGTCAATTATCTGGAGAAAGCTCCTTAGTGAAAGCATCGAAAGTGATTCGTGCAACAGGTCCAAAATATTTGATTATCAAAAAAGGTGAGCACGGAGCATTATTGTTTCACGGAGAGAAAATTTTCTTCGCGCCAGCTTTACCATTAGAAGAAGTATTTGATCCAACAGGAGCAGGTGATACGTTTGCGGGAGGATTCATGGGTTACTTAGCAAGTACTGGTGATATCTCTTTTGAGAACATGAAACGTGCGATTATTGCTGGTTCTGCATTGGCTTCTTTTTGTGTAGAGAAATTTGGAACACAAAAATTAGTGGAAATTACGCAAGAGAACTTAGATGCTCGTATTCAGGAGTTTGTGTCCTTGTCTGACTACGACATGACTTACCAAGTAAATTAATAGATTTTAATTTAATAGCTGTACTTTATAAGTAGCACTAAGCGAAGTCGAAGTGTACTAATAAAGTATTTCTACACCCTAACAACATCCATTATGGAAAAGAAAGAATTTATTGAACGACTAACTCTATTAACTGCGAACGAAGACGTATTTGCAGTATCTCGTGAAATCAACGAACTACGTGGTCAATTTGAAGACTTTTGTATTGAACAAGATCGTGTGAAACAAGTAGCTTTATTGGAAGCGCAAGAACGAGGTGAAACTGTTGATTTTACCAATGAACCAGATCCTTTAAAAGAAGAATTTTATTCTGTATTTGGAGAATATAGAGACCGTAGAAATAAACTTTCCTCTGAAAAAAAGTTAGAAGAAGAATCCAATCTTCGTAAGAAGAAAAGTTTAATGGAGCGTTTACAAACACTAATTACTTCGGAAGAAAACATTGGTGCTGCTGTTGAAACGTATAAAGAAATTCACGAAGCTTGGAAAAGTGTTGGAGATATTCCTCGTGAGAAAAGACAAGATATTCAATCCGAATATTCAAAATTATTGGAATCATTTTTCTTTAATTTGAAGATTTACCGTGAGTTAAAAGAGCATGATTTAAAACGTAATTCTCAATTAAAAAAGGAAATTATAGCTAAAATTGAATTTCTATTAACGAACGATACAATTCGTGATTTAGAAGCGCAAATCAAATTATTACAAAATGAATTTGATTCTTTAGGTCCTGTACCAAAAGAAGAATGGGAAGGATTGAAAAATCAATATTGGACAGGTGTGAAAGCTGTTTACCAGAAAATCACTGAGTTCTATGAAGGGAAGCGCGAAGCACAAAAACAGATTATTGAGCGCAAACAAGCTTTGTTAGAGCAAGTAAAATCGTTTGTATCTAAGCTGGATGTAATCTCTGAAGCGAAAGAATGGGAAACAGCAACAGCTTATTTATTATCGATTCAAAATGAATGGAAAACAATAGGTCAAGGTCCAAGAAAAGAGAATGAAGAACTATGGACAGCTTTACGTACGGAATGCGATACGTTCTTCCATGCTAAGAAAGCATTTTACCAAGTAATCAAGGATAAATTTGACGTGGTAGCTAAACAAAAAGAAAAATTGATTGAACAAGTTGCTCAATTAAAAGATTCTACGGATTGGAAAACTACTTCAGAGAAAATCATTCGTCTTCAAACGGAGTGGAAAAAATTAGGAAATGCAGGACAACGCAACGAGCAGAAATTATGGAGAGATTTCCGTGGAGCTTGTGATGCTTTTTTCGAAAATAAAAAACAATTCTTCGCGAAAGAAGATGTAGAAAATGAAGCGAATTTAGCTTTAAAACAAGCAGTTATTACTGAAATTGAAGCCTACGAAGTTGGGGACGATAAACAAAAAGTAATTGCAGATTTAAAAGAATTTTCTGCACGATTCAATGCGATTGGTAAGGTGCCTTTCAAAGTAAAGGACACAATCTACCAAGCATTTAAAAATGGATTAGATGCACATTACAAGAAAATCAAATTAGAAGGTGAAGAGAAAGAAAAGGTAATGTTCCAAGCACATCTGGACACTTTGAAATCGAATCCAAACGCTTCAAAATTGATAGATAAAGAGCGTCGTGATTTGGAGATGATGATTGCCAAACAACAACAAGATATTAACCAGTTGGAAAACAACCTTGGTTTCGTTTCTAAATCGAAAGCTGGAGATGCTTTACGTAAAGATGTGGAGCACAAAGTAAATGTTGCCAAAGATCGTATCAAAGAATACAAAACGAAGATTAAACTACTTTCATCGAATGAATAAATCAGTTAATATTCTGTTGATTTTACTCTTAATTCCTGTTTTTGGATTAAGTATTTTTGTTGGGTTTGACCTACCAATTGAATTTTTAAAAACGAGTGGTAAAAACCTACCGTACCAACACGTAATTTTTATTACGTTTGGTATTTTAATTTTCTTATTGGGTGTTCGACGTTCAATGCAACGTTGGGTTGGAATTAAGATGGTGAATCACTTGGAAAAATACCAATGGAATCAAGAAATTGACAAAAAGCGTAAATCACAGATTAATATGTATTTATTAATTGAAGGGGTAATGCATATTTTGGTTGCTTTTGCGTTGGTTATGCTTTCGCAAAAAGCATTAGTCATTGCTACCGTATTTTTTGCTTTGGGATTAGATCACATTCTATTTTGTGTTTTTGGTAATATCAAAAAAGTGTGGAGAGTAGGGGTAACTAATAAAGCGATTGTACTTGCAGAACGTGATTTTAAAGTGATTTATTTCTCTGGTTTGCGTCGTGTAACGGTTCACCAACAAACCTTGTTTTTTGATTACATCAAAGAACTACAATTAGCGATATCCATTGATTCTATTTCTCCTGAAAATCGTGCGGCCTTTAGAAATGTCTTGGAAGAAAAACTGAACCGAGATAAAGTTCATTTCTCAGAAACATTTAAAGAGTTTTAGAAAAGTTATTTAGAAGATTATATTCTTCCCTCCTTGAGGAGGGACAGAGGGAGGTGAAAATCCATTACTTTAAATAACAAAAAAAGGAGGTAACAATTAGGTCACCTCCCTTGATCCCTCCTCAAGGAGGGAAAATAAATATTCAATTTTCGATTTTTAAATTAGTTTTTCGAGGCAGATAAGGAATTGAGTCCGCAGCATGCAGTTAGCATGGGAAATCAATTTTGCAATCGAACGAAGAAAAACGATTTAAAAATTAAAAATTAGGTTTTAAGTCGTGGTTTTTGAAGAAATCATCAATATACTTCACCGCCTCATCTGCAGTATCTACCACTTTGAATAAATCTAAATCCTCTGGTGAAATATTATGTTCTTGTTCTAACATTGCTTCTCTAATCCAATCAATCAGTCCATCCCAATATTTATGACCTATTAAAACCACTGGTCTACGGGAAATTTTCTTCGTTTGAATCAATGTAAGCGCTTCAAATAATTCATCAATCGTTCCGAGTCCTCCAGGTAAAATAACGAATCCTTGTGCGTATTTCACGAAAATCACTTTACGAACAAAGAAATAATCAAATTCTAAATTGTGTTCTTGGTCGATATAAGGATTGTGATTTTGTTCAAACGGTAAATCGATGTTTAATCCAACAGATTTTCCATTTCCTTCTTGAGCTCCTTTGTTTCCTGCCTCCATGATCCCTGGTCCACCACCTGTGATGATCCCATAACCACTTTCTGCAAATTTACGAGCAACTTCTACTCCTAATTGATAGTATTTATTGTCTGGTTTTGTTCTTGCTGAACCGAAGATAGAAATACATGGTCCAATTTTCGACATTCTTTCATATCCCTCAACAAATTCTGACATTATTTTAAATATGGCCCAGCTATCGTTTGTTTTAATCTCTGTCCAATCTTTGTGAAATCTGTTCATAGCGTTAACTTTTAATTGTTTAACATTAAAACAATATAAGTATTTTTTTTAAGATGGAAATAGGTTTGAGAAAAAACTACGTGATTATACGAGGAAAATAGGTTAGAGATTAATACGCTCTAACGTTCTTTCCTTCTACGTAATTCATGAATGCTTTGTTCACCACCTTATTACCCCCTGCAGTTGGATAATCTCCTGTGAAGTACCAGTCACCAAGATTTTTAGGACAAGCTTTATGCAGATTCTCCACCGTTTGGTAAACAATCTCAACTTCAGCATTAATGTTTGCTGGTGTTAATAATTCAGCGATTTTAGCAGATACTTGTTCGTCAGTAAATGGCGCGTAAATTTCTTTGACGTAATTTTTAATTTGTTCTTTTGGAAGATTTGTTTGCTCTAAACATTTTTTATAAACGTCTTGAATGATATGCTCTTGTTTGTTGTCCTTCAATAATTGAATGGCAGCTTCAAAAGCAATGAAATCCCCCATAATCGCCATGTCGATACCATAACAATCTGGGAAACGTATTTGTGGAGCAGAAGATACAACAACAATTTTCTTAGGACCTAAACGATCTAAAATCTTTAAAATACTTTGTTTTAATGTTGTTCCACGAACAATACTATCATCAATAATCACCAAGTTATCTTTTCCTCTGTGAACAGAACCATAAGTGATATCGTAAACACTCGAAACCATTTCATCGCGCTGGTCATCTTGCGTGATGAACGTTCTTAGTTTCGCATCTTTAATTGCAATCTTTTCAATACGTGCACGTTTGAATAGGATTTCTTTCAACTGCTCTTCCGTTGGTTTTCCTTCAATCGCAGCTAATGCTTTGTATTTTACATCATTTAAATGATCTTCCAAGCCTTTGATCATTCCGTAAAAGGAAGTCTCAGCCGTATTTGGAATGAACGAGAATACAGAGTTATCTAAATCGTAATCGATTGTTTTTAATACTTGTGGAACGACTAAATCACCTAAGTTTTTACGTTCTTCGTAGATTTCAACATCGTTTCCACGGGAGAAATAAATACGTTCAAACGAACAACTTTTGTTAACTGTTGGTTCGTTGATTTTAACTTCTGAAATAGTACCTTCTTTCTTGATGATTAAGGCATGACCAGGAGTTAATTCCTTAATATCCTCTTGTTGTAGGTTGAATGCTGTTTGTATAACAGGTCGTTCGGATGCTACAACACATACTTCGTCGTTCTCAAACCAATATGCTGGGCGAATTCCAGCTGGGTCACGTAATACGAAAGCATCTCCATGTCCAAATAAACCTGCCATTGCGTAACCACCATCCCAATCACTAGACGCACGTTTCAAGATGCGTTCGATGTTTAGGTTTTTAGCAATCGTATCGTAAATATCTTTTTTAGCATAACCTTTGGATTCTAAATCACGATAGATTTCATCGTTTTCTTCATCCAAGTAATGCCCAATTTTTTCTAATACTGTAACCGTATCCGATTTTTCTTTTGGATGTTGACCAATTTCAACCAACACATCAAATAACTCATCTACGTTCGTAAGGTTGAAGTTACCCGCCACCACCAAGTTACGTGTAATCCAGTTATTTTGACGTAAGAAAGGGTGACAGCTTTCGATGCTGTTTCTTCCAAACGTTCCATAACGCAAGTGACCTAGAAACAATTCTCCTGTAAATCCAGCATTTTCTTTCAAATACTGTACATCCTTTAATTTGGAAGGATCTTGTTCTTCTATTGCTTTAAAGCGACCATTGATGTAATCAAAAATATCTTGTGTTGGTTTGCTGTGAACAGAACGTTGTCGTGAAATGTAACGTTGTCCTGGTTTCATATCAAATTTGATATTCGCAAC
>CANGOF010000019.1 GCA_947455515.1 Flavobacteriia bacterium | reverse complement strand
GCTGAAGCGAGAGGGAAAGCACAAGCAGACTCCCTGCGTAAAACACGTGAACATACGCCTGCAAAGTTGGAAAATGGACAAATGGTTTCCTCTTCACAACTTAAAAAAGGGGATGTTTTCATCTGTGAAGCCGGCGATACAATTCCTACAGATGGTGAAATTATCGAAGGTCTAGCAACCATTGATGAAAGTGCAATTACGGGTGAAAGTGCTCCTGTTATCCGTGAATCTGGTGGTGATAAAAGTTCAGTTACCGGAGGAACAAAAGTACTATCCGATAAAATCAAAGTGCGCGTTACAACCGAACCAGGAGAAAGTTTCTTGGATAAAATGATTGCGCTAGTTGAAGGTGCATCGCGACAAAAAACACCTAACGAAATTGCCTTAACGATTTTGTTAGCAGGATTTACCTTGGTGTTTATCATTGTGACTGTCACTTTAAAACCACTAGCACAATATGCAAACACACCTATTACCATCGCAGCTTTTATTTCCCTTTTTGTTTGTTTAATTCCGACTACCATCGGTGGACTTTTATCCGCGATCGGAATTGCAGGAATGGACCGAGCATTGCGTGCCAATGTGATTACAAAAAGTGGGAAGGCGGTAGAAACTGCTGGTGATATTGATGTATTGTTATTAGATAAAACAGGAACAATCACCATTGGGAATCGTAAAGCGACCCATTTTTACCCAACATTAGGCGTTGATGAAAAAGCGTTTATTCGTTCGATTGTACTAAGTTCGATGGTCGATGAAACGCCTGAAGGAAAATCAATTATAGAATTAGCGGGTGTAAATCCTTTATCCTACAACATCGAAAACCCTGTATTTATTCAATTCACCGCTGAAACACGTTGTTCAGGTGTTGACGTTGGAGGGTCTAGAATCCGTAAAGGAGCAGCAGATTCGATCCGACTAATTGTTGAAAATGCAGGAAATATCTACTCTGAAGAAACGGATGCAATGGTAAAACGTATATCTAAAAATGGAGGTACACCTTTAGTTGCATGTGAGAATGAAAAAGTCATTGGTGTGGTGGAATTACAAGACATCATCAAAGTGGGTATTCAAGAACGCTTTGAACGTCTTCGTAAAATGGGAATCAAAACAGTTATGGTGACTGGTGACAACCCTTTGACAGCAAAATTCATCGCAGAAAAAGCAGGTGTAGACGATTATATCGCGGAAGCAAAACCAGAAGATAAAATGAACTACATCAAAAAAGAACAAGCGGCAGGTCGCTTGGTTGCTATGATGGGAGATGGAACAAATGATGCACCGGCGTTGGCTCAGGCAAATGTTGGTGTAGCGATGAACAGTGGAACACAAGCCGCAAAAGAAGCTGGTAATATGGTCGATTTAGACAACGATCCTACCAAACTAATTGAAATTGTAGAAATTGGTAAACAGTTATTAATGACGCGCGGAACCTTGACTACTTTTTCAATTGCGAATGATGTAGCTAAATATTTTGCGATTATTCCTGCTTTATTTATCACCGCAATTCCTTCCTTACAAACATTAAATATCATGGGATTAAAAAGTCCTGAAACCGCGATATTATCAGCTGTAATATTTAACGCAATCATTATTCCAATTTTGATTCCCTTAGCTTTGAAAGGTGTGTCTTACAAACCAATTGGAGCTAGTGCCTTACTTCGCAGAAACTTACTTATTTATGGTTTAGGTGGTGTAATCGTCCCATTCATTGGAATCAAAGTAATCGATTTAGTAGTATCGTTATTTATGTAAACGTCCAGATGAACTTTGTCAAATTTATATTAATTAAAGGAATTTCAAAAAATTAGATTATTCGAGGCAGACAAGCAATTAAATCCGGAATTTACAATGGTAAATGAGGAATTTAATTTCGCAGGCGAACGAAGAAAAAGCAATTTATTGAAGTTCCTTAAAAAAAATCTTATGAAAACACTTATACAATCCATCCGACTTACCTTGATCAGTGCGATCGTTTTTGTCGGTCTCTATTCCTTGATCGTTTGGGGAATAGCACAATGTACTTCTTCCAAAGGAAAAGGAGAAATCATCGCCAAAAAGCATTTTGCAAACATTGGTCAAAAATTCACGAAAGACGAATATTTCCACGGCCGACCATCTGCTGTAGACTATAATGCAGCTGGTGCGGCAGGGAGTAATAAAGGTCCTACAAATCCCGACTATTTAAAAGAAGTTGAGGCGCGTATCGACACATTCTTAGTACATAACCCAACGGTAAAAAAACAAGATGTTCCAGCAGATTTAGTTACTGCAAGTGGAAGTGGTTTAGATCCAAATATTTCTGTTCAAGCTGCTAAGGCTCAAGTCGCACGTATCGCGAAAGCACGAAAGTTATCGCCTCAAAAAGTGATGAAACTGATTGCGCAACAAACGGAGAAACCACTTTGGAATTTGGTGGGAACCGAAAAAATTAATGTGTTGAAATTGAATTTAGCATTAAATAAATTATGAAAAGTATAATCCTTTGTTTGGGTTTAACTTCGATGTGTTTTACCCAATTAATTGCTCAACAGACTGACACGAATCTAGTTAATACTGAAAAAGTATTGAATAAAGTTACGATTGGTGCATATATTGACACCTACTACGGAGCTACACCTTCCAGATTGAAAGACAATAATATGCCTTACTTTGTCAGTATGAATCGTAGCAATGAACTAAATGTAAATTTAGCCTACCTTGATTTCAAATATTCGGATGAAAACATACGTGCACGATTTGTCCCTGGCGTCGGTTCTTATGTAAATGCAAATTACAGTGCAGAACCAGGAACGTTAAAAAATATAATTGAAGGAAATATTGGTGTGAGAATTAGTAAGAAAAGAGATATCTGGATTGATGCAGGTATACTAGGTTCTCCATACACAAATGAAAGTGCTATAAGTAAAGATCATTTAATGTATACTCGAAGTTTTGCACCTGAATACGTGCCTTATTATTTGTCAGGGGTAAAAGCCACATTTCCACTTTCTACTAAATTAACCGCATATATATATTTATTAAATGGTTGGCAACAAATTCAAGATGTAAATAATGGAAAATCAATCGGTACGCAATTAGAATATCGACCTAAAGCAAATCATTTGATAAACTTTAATACTTACATTGGTGATGAACGTTCTGTTTCTAGTCCACTTAATCGCATTCGCTATTTTACTGATCTCTATTGGTCCTATTCAAACCCTGTAAGCAAGATGTCAGCAACTTCTTGTGTATACTTTGGAAATCAAAAAAGAATGCAAATCGATGGAAAACAGAGTAATAATTACTGGTGGCAAGCAAATTTTATTGGAAATTATAAGTTCAATACAAAAACGTCACTCTCTGGTCGAATAGAATATTTTAACGATGCGACTAACGTTCAAATTACACCGGTTACAGTACCTGGAGCATTTAAAGCTGGTAGTAGTGGTTTGTGTTTAAACATCAAGCTCACTGACCAAGCATTATTTCGTCTGGAAGGCAGACAATTCTTTTCTTCAGATAAGAATTTCATAGATCCACAAGGAAATCCATCGAAACAAATGTCTTGGTTTATCTCAAATCTTACAATCTGGTTCTAATATGGACAAAGACCAAACAGCACAACATTTTTTAGACCTCATCAAAAAATCACGACGAGGTAAGTTTAAAATCTACATCGGTATGAGCGCCGGTGTAGGTAAAACTTACCGTATGTTGCAAGAGGCACACGCCTTATTACGCAATGGAATTGACGTTAAAATTGGATATATCGAAACGCATAACCGAAAAGAAACACATGCCTTATTGGATGGACTTCCAATCATTCCACGCCGAGTGCTTTTTTACAAGGGAAAAGAACTTGATGAATTGGATGTGCAAGCAATTATTAACCTGCGACCAGAAGTTGTGATTGTTGATGAACTTGCCCATACAAATATTGAAGGCAGTAAAAATGAAAAACGTTGGCAAGATGTGATGGACATTCTCGCGGTAGGAATCAATGTCATATCAGCGGTAAACATCCAACACATTGAAAGTTTAAACGAAGAGGTCAAACGAATTACAGGCATAGAAGTACAAGAACGTGTCCCAGACAGTGTCATAGCTCAAGCGGATGAAGTAGTAAACATCGACCTCACAGCCGACGAACTCATCGCGCGACTAAAAGAAGGAAAAATTTACAAAGAAGATAAAATTGAAATCGCGTTAAAAAACTTTTTCAAGAGCGAACACATTCTTCAATTGCGTGAAATGGCACTGAAAGAGGTTGCCTCACAAGTGGAACGTAAAGTGGAAGCCGAAATCAACAAACCGATTAAACACGATCGTTTTCTTGCTTGCATTAGTAGTAATGAAAAAACGGCTAAAAATGTAATTCGAAAAACCGCGCGACTAGCAAATTACTACAATAGTAAATGGTACATGTTGTATGTGCAACTGCCTTCAGAAAGTGCAGATAAAATCGCGCTCGACAAACAACGTCATTTGATTAATAATTTTCGTCTTGCATCAGAATTAGGTGCAGAAATTATCAAAGTTGAAAACACCTCCATTGCAAAAGCCATAATTGAACAAGCGGAAGAAAAAAACATTTCTACGATTTGTATTGGTAAACCACACTTTAATTTGTTTAAAATCATTTTAGCTTCGAATGTATTCAATGAATTATTGAAAAAACTATCCGCTACAAACATTGATTTAGTAATATTGAGTTAAAATTATGTACATGAAAATCAAAACCAAACTTCGATTAGGTGTCGGACTACTTTTTGGATTAATCATACTACTTAGCATCGTAGGTGTTAAATACATTAATGAACTAAAAACGGATACGGAAAATATTCTTACGGCGAATTACAAGTCACTTTCTTATTCTAGAAATATGTTAGAAGAATTAGAAGAAACGACCTTTTCTAAAATACGCTTTGAGAAAAATTTAAAACTTCAACGACACAATATCACGGAAGTTGGTGAAAAAGAAGCAACTGATGAATTAGCTGAGGATTACACAATTTTCAAAAAGCATATAAATGATAGTATCGCTCTTTCAAGCATTCGTAGTTCGATATACAAAATCATGGAAATGAACATGTTTGCCATCAAACGAAAAAGTAATCTAGCAACCAAAGCAGCCACCGAAGCTACCTTCTGGATTACCTTAACGGGTACAATGTGTTTTCTAATTGCCTTTACTTTATTGATAAATCTTCCCTCCTCCATTGCAAATCCCATCCGCGAATTAACAGTGAGTATCAAGGAAATTGCAGCTCAAAAATATAACAAACGTGTCCATTTTGAAAGTCACAGCGAGTTTGGAGAATTGGCAAGTTCCTTCAACGTGATGGCAAAAAAATTACAAGAATATAGCAACAGTAGTTTAGCGCAACTAATGATGGAAAAGAAGCGTATCGAAACACTCATCAATAACATGCATGATCCTGTAATTGGTTTAAATGAAGACCTTAAAATCATCTTTGCGAATGAAGGTGCATTAGCGATTACAGGTTTAAAACAAGAAGATATCATTGGTGTTGACGCACATGAAGTAGCGATAAAAAATGATTTGATTCGTTTATTAGTCAAAGAAATCAAAGAAGATGCGAGTAACATAAAGCAAAAACCGTTCAAGATTTATGCGAATGACAAGGAAAGTTATTTTGAAAAAGAAATTTTAGATATTGAAATTATACCAACTGGTGAAACGGAAAAAATTCACATTGGAAACGTGATAATATTGCGTAACGTGACCGAATACAAAGAGCTAGATTTCGCGAAAACAAACTTTATTGCTACGGTTTCACATGAATTTAAAACACCAATTGCATCCATCAAAATGAGTTTGCAACTATTAGACAACCAAACAATTGGAGAGTTAAACAACGAACAACATTACTTAATTACCAGCATCCACGAAGATGTGAATCGTTTATTGAAAATTACTGGTGAATTGTTAAACATGACGCAAGTAGAAAGTGGAAACATACAACTCGCTGTCGTCCCTTCTGACCCCAACGAAATTGTTTCCTATGCTTTAGAAGCAACAAAAATACAAGCAGTACAAAAAAACATCACAATTCAATTCGACCCGATTATTTCTCCAAAATTAGTACAAGCAGATATGGAAAAAACAGCGTGGGTAATCACCAATTTGATTTCAAATGCCATTCGTTTTTCGTATGATAATGCCAAAATTGAAGTCAAAGTCAGTGAACAAAACGAACAAATTGAGTTCCTCGTAAAGGATTACGGACAAGGAATTCCACCACAATATTTACCGCGCATTTTTGATCGTTATTTCAAGGTTCCAGGAACAGAAAAATCAGGAACTGGACTTGGATTAGCAATTAGTAAAGAATTTATTGAAGTGCAAAACGGAACAATCGCAGTACATTCAGAATATGGTAAAGGAACAGAATTTAAAATTTTGTTACAGGCTAACCAAATTTAAATTTCAATAGCAGCATATATATTTTTTTACAAGCCCCAACACCCCACACATACCGACTGCTCGATGCGATTTTCAATTACATCGGGCAGTTTTTCAAAAAAATCGAGGTGAGTTAATTGTTCAATTGAATCTATTGATATAGCAAAAGAAGCAATTGACATTGTGCTTCCATGATTTGGAATAATGAATCCTATCGCCTTAATTTCAGGTTGTGTATAATCTAAAATCACTTTATAAAACGCATTAGGTATGGGTATGCGATTTGGACCTATCGTAGGTAATCCTACTTCAAGTAAAGGTCCTGTTGCTATATAAACAGCTTTATTTTCGATAGCCCATTCACGTACTTGCTCTTCTAATTTTTTCCATATTCCGCGATTGAAACTTTTATCTTGCGGACACATATTCGAGAGATAAAACGATTCTTGCATTGCTTGAAGCGACCATTTCATATCAGCAGCAGGTGCTAAATGACCCCGGTCAAATCCTGACTTCTTGTAATCTGCTACCGAAGCGCTATTTCTTACAATCAATGGATCAGGCTTAAACTTATCACTTCGACCTACAACACCTTGCGTTTCCTCTAATGTGAGTTCATAAGCAACCCACTTCGCAAGCTTATAATTTTCATCGTAAGACAAACAATAACCTGTGTGGCAAACTATTACTTCTTGATTCGTATGAGCAGGTATCTCCAATGAAATTGGAACTGTAGTTTGCTGACTTTTAAAACCTACAACCAAAAAAAATCCGAATAGTAACAGGACGCTTATTCGGATTTTAAAGTTCATTGGTAAATTAGTTAGATATTAATATTCAATCCAAAAGATAAAGGATGAACATTTGCCATTAATGTACTATTAAACATTGGAATTAAAGCATATGATACATAGGCCCCATAGGTTCTTAAGAAACTACTACCAAATCCAAAACGAACCGTTGCATCGCATTTAAACGTGTTGAGTGCAAAAGACCCTTTAATTGTTCTTTCGTATTCATATTTAGGATTTTTAGGATCCGTATATATTTGTCTAACATTAGAAGATAATTTCATTCCAGCGATAACTCCGGCACTAATCCAGAAATTTTTTACTGGAGTAAATTCAATTAAAAATGGAATTTGAATATAAGCAAGGTGTAATTTGTTTCTTGTAAAGTTTAACGTATCCATTTTAGTATCACCATAAACGACACTGTCTTTTTTACTATAAACTTCGTTTAATGTCCAATTTCCATCAAAAGCAATTTTAGAAAGATTTAAACCTAATCCTAAAACTAACCCGACTTTTTCTTTGTATAAAAGGATTTTATGATCGTAAAAATTAAAATTAAAATTAAATGATTTTACTATATCATTATTCCATTGAGGCGCTGTTGGAAAAGAAGTAGTGAAAGATGAATTTAATAAAGTGTTTAAACCAACGTCTATTCCGGAAAAATGACCATTATGTTTCTCTTGTTCTATATTTAATAGTGAATCTTCGATCTCGCCATTTCTTTCTTCTTGTTCTGTTTGAGAATTAGTCACTTGCGAAAATGAAAATTGTGTAAGGAACAATGTAATAACAAAGATTAATATTTTATTCATAAACAGAAGTATAAATAGTTAAATCATAAATAGTTGCATAAAATTAAGAAATATTTTATTCATATACCTTAATTTTTCACTTTTATTATCTTTGCTCTAAGTGAATTCAAAAATGTAAATTATTTACTCATTTTTTTGAAGTTACTAAAAATCAATCTATTTAACATCTATGACGAACTCTAAACTACACATTTACAATAGCCATTCAGGTAAAAAGGAATTATTTGTTCCTATCCACCAAAATTTTGTTGGACTATATGTTTGTGGACCAACGGTATACAACTATGTTCACTTAGGAAATTGTAGAACTTTCATATCATTTGACATGGTTTATCGTTACTTGTTACATTTAGGATATAAGGTTCGTTATGTAAGAAATATTACCGATGTTGGTCATTTAGAAAACGATGCAGATGAAGGGGAAGATAAAATCGCTAAAAAAGCACGCTTGGAACAAGTGGAACCTATGGAAATCGTACAAAAGTACACCTTGGATTTTCACGATGTATTGCGTCAATTTAATAATCATGCACCAAGTATCGAACCTACTGCAACGGGACACATTATCGAACAAATTGAAATGATTAAGACCATACTTGAAAATGGATACGCATACGAGGTGAATGGTTCTGTATACTTCGATGTCAACAAATACAATGAGAAATTCCCGTATGGAGAATTATCAGGACGAAAAATTGAGGATTTAATTGCGGGAACACGTGACTTGGATGGTCAAGATGAAAAACGCAATTCTTTGGATTTTGCATTATGGAAAAATGCTTCTCCAGAACATATCATGAAATGGCCGTCCCCTTGGGGCATTGGATTCCCAGGATGGCATTTAGAATGTTCGGCGATGAGTACCAAATATTTAGGTGAAACATTTGATATTCATGGAGGAGGAATGGATTTGAAATTCCCTCACCACGAATGTGAAATTGCACAAGGCTGTGCTTCTACCGGAAAATCTCCTGTAAATTACTGGATGCATGGAAATATGTTGACCTTGAATGGTAAAAAAATGTCGAAATCAACTGGTAATACATTACTGCCAAATGAATTATTCAACGGAGGTTCTGACCTATTAGAACGTGGCTATCATCCAATGGTGGTGCGTTTCTTTACAATGCAAGCACACTACCGAAGTACCTTAGACTTTACTAGTGAAGCGTTAAACGCTACTGAAAAAGGCTATGAAAAATTGATGGATGCTATCAAAGAGTTGGAAACACTAACAACATCTGCAAATTCTTCTGTGAATGTTAACGGTTTAGTTTCTTCTTTTTACGATGCAATGAACGACGACTTCAACGCACCTATTTTAGTAGCGAATTTATTTGAAACAGTTAAAATAATCAACACCATCAAAGAAGGTAAAGCAACAATTACACAAGCTGATTTGGAACTACTAACAAAAGAAGTCAATGCGTTTGTGTTTGATGTACTTGGTTTGGCTCCATTAAATAGCGCAGGTGACGACTCAAAATTAGAAGGTGTGATGGATTTGGTATTGAATTTGCGTCAACAAGCACGTGAGAACAAAGATTGGGGAACTTCCGATAAGATTCGCGATGGATTGGCTGCTGCTGGTTTGGTAGTGAAAGACGGGAAGGACGGAACGACTTGGAAGTGACGTCCCTTCATTTCGACAAGCTCAATGTAAACTAGCCTCAAGGACCGAAGTGATGAGTGACGAGCGAAAGCGTGATGTTGATGCAAAACGCTACTTCCCAATATCCTGAGGCTCTCGAAGGGGAATGGGGACAGAGGGGGAGGACAATTTTGAAAAGTAACAGAAAATAAATGAAAAGTAAACTAAATCGTAGCGAAACACTGGCTTCCCCCTTCGGAGGGGGACAGAGAGGGAGGACTTTTAGTTCTCTTCGAATTTTGGGTGTTTTGGTGATTTTGTTGACTATCGTTTTGACTTCTTGTAATGAGAATAACAATCAATCAAAAAAAATTATATCGAAAATTTCAAATAAAGAACAAATAGATACATCTATTTACATTGAAGGTATCACTTTTGGAAGATTTTGTAATGAATGTTCTGGAAATTGTGCTCCAATAATAGGATATTATAATGGAGGTAATGCTAATACTCTTTGGGGAGATTTTGAAAATAATTATTTCAAAAATGAAGATTCACTAAAATTTAAAACAGATTTGAATACTTTAGAAAATATGAATTTGGCAAATCAAATAATAGATAAAATACCAAATTTATTAATTAAATCGAGTAATAAAAATTTTGGGCGTCCAGATTGTACAGATGGATGCGGTATTTACTTAAAGTTATGGTTAAACGAGAATCCAAATACTATAATAAAAAAGTTTAAAATTGACCTTCATCCGAATGAAACTACACCAAGAGAAATCACAGAATTTGCTCAATTCGTTTCTAAAAATATAAATCAAATAATTCATAACTCTAAAAATGATAACTCCAGTTCACGATAAAAAATTATTCTTATTAGATGCTTTTGCATTAATTTACAGAGCATACTTTGCGTTTGCGAAGAATCCACGTGTGAATTCAAAAGGACAAAATACGTCTGCTGCTTTTGGGTTTACAAATGCGTTGATCGATGTGATTAAAAAAGAGCAACCAACGCATTTAGCGGTGGTGTTTGACGCACCGGGTGGGGCAACGAATCGTCAGGAAGACTTTGCCGCATATAAAGCGAATCGTCAAGAGATGCCGGAAGATTTACGTGCGATGATTGACCCTATCAAAAAAATCATTGAAGCGTTTAATATTCCTATTTTGTTGAAATCGGGATTTGAAGCGGATGATGTCATTGGAACATTAGCTAAAGTCGCTGAAAAAGAAGGATATTATACCTACATGATGACTCCGGATAAGGATTTTGGTCAATTGGTATCTGAAAAAATATTTATCTACAAGCCTGGTCGCGGTGGTGATCCTGCTTCGATTATGGGGGTAAAAGAAGTCTGTGAAAAATTTGAAGTGGATCATCCATTGAAGGTGATTGATATTCTTGGTTTATGGGGAGATGCATCCGATAATATCCCTGGAATTCCTGGAATTGGAGAGAAAACTTCCAAAAAATTGATTCAAGAATATGGTTCTTTAGAGAATATCATTGCGAATGCAGATCAATTAAAAGGCAAAATGCGTGAAAACGTGATTGAGTTCGCAGATCAAGGACGTTTGTCAAAACAATTAGCAACCATCATCTTAGATGTGGATGTACCTTTTGATCCTGAGCATTTAATAATGTGTGAACCAGATGCAGAAAAGATCAAGGAAGTGTTTACAGAATTAGAATTTAGAACACTTGCTAAACGTGTTATCGGAGAAGAAATTACGGTGACGGCACCTGTGAATGAAGCAGGACAATTTGATTTATTCGGTACACAAAGTTTATTGGAAATTCAAACGCCAGTTCAGACCTCTGAATTGAAAACCATTGCCACTGAAAAACCGAATTACCATTTAATCACCAATACCGAAGAACGCGCAGAATTGTTGGAATTGTTAGTAAAACAATCGGTTGTATGTTTTGATACAGAAACAACAGCCGTAGATGCTTTACTTGCAGAATTAGTAGGTATGTCTTTTTCATTCAATGCGCGTGAAGCATTTTATGTCGCGGTACCTGAAAATCGTCAAGAAGCACAACAAATCGTGGACACCTTCAAACCTTTCTTTGAGAATGCTACGATTGAAAAAATTGGTCTTAACATCAAATACGACTTACAAGTATTAGAAAATTATGGAGTCGAAGTGGCCGGTTCTTTGTTTGATACAATGATTGCGCATTACTTAATTCAGCCTGAATCCAAACAAAGCATGGACTTCTTGGCGGAATATTATTTGCAATACAAACCTGTTTCGATTACCGAATTAATTGGTAAAAAAGGAAAAAATCAGGGGAACATGCGTGACCTAGATCCGAAAGAAGTTTCCGATTATGCGTGTGAATACGCGGATATTACCTTTCAATTATACCAAATCTTAGCACCTCAAATCCAAAAAGAACACTTAAACGATTTGTTCCGCACGATGGAAATGCCGTTGGTTTCTGTTATTCAACGTATGGAACGTGAAGGAATTGCGATTGATGTGGAGGGATTGAAAGTCTTGTCTTTACGTTTGGAAGAAGAATCGGTGAGTTTGGAAAAAGAAATTAAAGAAATTTCAAGGGAAGATTTCAATTTAGATTCCCCTAAACAATTGGGTGAAGTCTTGTTTGAGAAAATGAAGATCAATGCGAAGGCAAAGAAAACGAAAACTGGTCAATACCAAACTTCGGAAGATGCCTTAGAACAATACCGCAATGACCACCCAATCATTGGAAAAATATTAGAATACCGTCAAAATAAAAAACTAAAAGGAACCTACGTAGATCCTCTACCTACCCTATTGAATCCAAACGATCACCGTGTGCACACGAGTTATATGCAAACGGTAACAGCTACGGGTCGTTTGAGTTCTAACAATCCAAACTTGCAGAACATTCCTATTCGTACGCAAAAAGGGAAAGAAATTCGTAAGACCTTTATTTCACGTGGTTCCGACTACAAGATTATGGCGGCGGATTATTCTCAAATTGAACTTCGAATCATTGCTGCCTTGAGTAAAGACCCAGGAATGATTGATGCATTTCAAAAAGGAATCGACATACACACAGCAACGGCTGCCAATGTGTTTCACGTTCCCTTAGAGGAAGTAACGAAAGACCAACGTAGTGCAGCGAAAGCGGTTAACTTCGGTATTATGTACGGTCAAGGTCCATTTGGATTAGCGCAAAATTTAGGGATTTCTCGTACGGAAGCAAAAACAATCATTGAAAGTTATTTTGAGCAATTTGGCACCATTAAATCCTTCATGGATAGCTTGGTGAACGATGCGCGTGAATTGGGTTACGTTGAAACCATCATGAAACGTAGAAGATACCTTCCAGACATTAATTCTGCCAATGCCATTGTACGTGGTTATGCCGAACGAAATGCGATTAACGCTCCGATTCAAGGTTCTGCTGCGGATATCATTAAATTGGCGATGATCGCAGTTGACAAAGCAATGATTGAACAAAAAGTACAATCTAAATTGTTATTACAGGTACATGATGAGTTGGTGTTTGATGTACACGTTTCGGAACAAGATTTGATGCATAAATTAGTAAAAGAAGCCATGGAAGCAGCTATAAGTCTGGTTGTACCGATGGAAGTGGAAGTAAAAATTGCAGATAACTGGTTGGACGCCCATTAATCGATAAGATGCGAAATTGCTTGTTATTGTTGGTTGTTATTGCGACATATTTCGATGTGTCAGCCCAAACTACGTCTAGCAATTCCAATCAATTGTTGTGGAAAATCACAGGAAGGAAATTAAAAAAACCGAGTTATATCTTCGGAACCTATCATTCCAACGACCCACGTGTGTTCAAATTTTCAGACAGTACTTATAGTGTATTATTGCGTTCTGAAGCCATAGTAATCGAGGCAGATATGTATAGCATGTTTGCAGAATTAGACACCCGAAGTAACACTCCTCATTTTGAATTTGACGCCGCTGGAACTCCTTATACGACGAGTAAAAGAGCTACAAAAACTAATTATGGCTCTGAAGACGGTCGCCCGCAATTTCTAGATTTATACATTCAATTATTAGCATATAATCTAAATAAAAAGTGTTTCACCCTAGAGTCCGTAGAAGACCAACTCGCTGCCTATTCGGTAATTAATAAATCTAAACTACTTGGTATTAGCACACCTACGGAGAAAATCAGTCAGGAGAAACTGATGGAAGTTTACCTTTCGGGTAATATTGAACGCATACGCGAAATGATGGAGCGTCAGCTTTCATCAACGAAAGATGGATATCAATGGATGATTACCGAACGTAATTTCATCATGGCAGATGGGATAGATACCTTGTGTAAAAAAAATAGTTTGTTCATTGCTGTTGGCGCTGCACACTTGGCTGGTCCAACAGGCATCCTTCAAATACTTAAAGACCGAGGCTATAAAGTGCAACAAGTCAATGCGACCTATGCGTCCGAACCGACAGCCGCAGCGAAAGAAATCCAAAAACAAAACAGTTTTACCTACGCAGATCCTTCGTCTGGAATCAGTGTACAATTTGGAGGTAAACCCTTAATCAAAAAAGAAGAGAATTACGAAGAAATTGTCTACCGCGAAATGGGTCAGGGAAATACCTACCTCATCGAAGTGGAAAATATTGGAAAAAATTACAACCTAGCGAAGTACGTAGAAAGTATTTTCAATGCTCCTGAACAAACAAAAATTCAAGAACTGACAATTGAAAATGGTATACAAGCCTATGAAGGACTCGCATACGTTTATGGAACTGGACATTGTTGGAGACGTGTGTTTGTCTATAAAAACAAGTTGATCAAATTAAGTTGTTATGGTGGTAACAAGTTTATGAGCACGGATCGGTATAAGAAGTTTTTTGATCGGGTGGTGGTGTTTTAAATGTCCATTTTATCTATTTTTATCTAATTAAACACTTTATAATTACATTATATGTCAAAAAAAACATCTGGTCAATTAGAAAACGAAAGGCGAATTCAAAAAAATGAAATAAAAATTATTGACAAATCAACTTGTTATTATTGTAAATCTACAGGACTAAAAGAAGAAGATAAATATTGTCCTAATTGTAGATTTCCGCAAAATGGGCCACAAATTGAAATGAAGCGATTTTTAATTAATATTAAAAAGAAAAAGCAATTGCTTCAAGACCAAAAAAAAGCAGTAAAAAAAGCCAAAGTGATTTTATTTATTTTAGCGGGGTTAAATTTCTTAACTGCAATTATATTAGGTATTATCATAAACAAAAACATAGACTTATTGATTGGAGGGCTGATTGGTGGTATTGCATATTTAAGTTTAGCCATCTGGTGTAAATACAAACCCTTTGCTGCAATTTTATCAGGATTATTTGTTTTTATTGTTTTTACACTGATGAATGCAATAGTAGATCCACATACCCTTTATCAAGGATTAGTAATGAAAATTATAATCATTTCTGGATTTATTTATGGGTATAAAGGAGTGAAAGATTCTGAAAAACTTGAAAAAGAACTCATTGCATTAAAAGAATCAAAAGATTTAGAAGAAAACAATGACCTGTAATAATTGCCAAAATAGCATAACTCAAAATGCTGTTTTTTGCGGGAAATGTGGAGCAAAAAAAGAAGACTCAAAAAGTACATCGGATTACAATCAGCATATAAAAAAAATAGCATTTATATTTTTTACGTTAGTCACCTACATAACTGTTTTAAATCTATCTGAGATAACTAATAATAAGACAAATTCTATCATCATAGATGTTATTTTTTCTGTTATTGTTCTACTTTTTACATTTTATGATAGACAAACAATAAAACGAATTTTACAAATACCTAAAGGAAATAAGAAAACTGTAATATACATAGTTATCATTGCTCCAATACTCGCATTTTTGGTACATCATTTTGCAGATTTGTTAAATGAGCGTTTATTTCATCAAATGAAGATCTCGGATGTTTACCAAACTTCATTTTCAATTTTCGACTTTTCTATTTCAGTTCTTTCAATTGCCATTTTTCCAGCCATTTTTGAAGAACTCGCATTTCGCGGAGTCATTTTCCAAGAACTCACCAAGATTACTAATTTAAAAATAGCGATTATCATATCCTCTATTTTATTTACCATTCTTCATTTTTCACTCATATCGATTCTTTGGATATTTCCAATCGGAATCGTTTTAGGATATCTAAGAGCAAAGTATCGAACTTTATGGTATGGTGTACTCGCACATTTCATCTATAATTTAAGTATTATTATTCTTGAAAAATTGTAAGAATTAATACCACAACAAATTTCTAACGATCCCTTTCATCCGTTCGTTTTGTTTAATCATATCGGCAACAAAAGTTCTAAATTCGGTTAAACTTTGTGCTTTTTTGCGTTTGAATAAAGGAGTAATATTATCTAAATCGATTGGCTTACCATCAACAGATTGTGCGAAATATACCAGACTGCCGTCTTCAGTTGCTAAACCTAAAATTGCTCCTGGTAAACCTGAAATTCCATCGGGACCACACGTTGGATTTACAGCTTCCGTATACCATGCATAAATACGCGTAGAATCGTCTTTTTGCCAGATCGCTTTACGACAATCATACCCTGCAATTTTACGCTTGTTGTCCGTTAATTTCCATGGAATATGTTGGATGGAATCTTCTACGTAGAGAAAATTTCCTAAGACATCGAGTTTCATTAAACGTTTTTGAGTTCGAAGATTATCTTCAAACGAATTCGTCGTTGTAAACCACCCCATTCCTCGTTCTTGAGGAACATCCAACGCAGGTAGAAAATAAGCCGATGAATCTGTAAAATACAAGGAAAACAAATCCGTTTTGATGGTTGATCCTCCCCTACGTTCTAACATCATTTTCATTTCAGGGTAACGTTTCAACAAATTAATTCTACGTTCATATTGGATAACACCTGTATGAATTTGAGCATGGGCGACATTTTCTGCTAGAAAACACGCAAAAAAAAGAATGAATAGACTAATATTTTTCATTTCTCGGAGGTCTTGGCATGCCCGGTCCAAATGGAGGCATTTTGGTGGATGAATCTTGTGGAGTATTCGGTGGGTCGAAACGGTAACTTAAACGCAATAAAAAATAACGGGTGATAATTGTATTACGGATGTCCGAGATTTGATTGGAGGTAATTGTACGTTGAATTTGTAAGTTTTGATTGAGGATATCATACGCTTCGAATCCAATATTCAAACGCTTATTTTTTAAAACATATTTCGAAACAGAAGCGTTCCAAATAGAACGATTGATATTAAATCCATTGGTACGCCCTGTAGTAATTTGTTGGTTGACACTCGAAGTAAGTAAAAAATTATATTTCGGAACATTCCAAGAAATGTCTAGGGTATTGTTGTAGCTGAAATACGGATTTTGTTTTATAGAAAGTGATGAACCTGCAGGTTTATTATAAGACATGGATCCATTTAAGGAAACTGTAATCGTGTCTGTGGAATAGGACAAGCCTAAACTAGGTGTTAATGCAGACTGTAACGTGCTATATTGCAAGCCATTGATTAAGTTTTTCGAATACGTATGACTCAAATCTAATCCACCTAATAGGAACATCGAATGTTTCGGAATACCGTGTTTATAATTACATGAAAGGCTGTAATTTTGATTTCCGTTAACATTCACTGTCTGAGAAACAGCCCTACCCGAATTATCATAGATTAAAGAATTCGCAAAGTCATTATCAATAAAATCAGCATTTGCACGCAAGAAAAAGTACCTGCTCAATAAATTATTAAAACGTGAAATAGAAAGTGAAGCCGTTTGTTTAAATGAAGGTTTCAAATTTGAGTTACCAATGGTTTGATAGTTTAAATTCGTGTTATTTAGTACCGGTTGCAATTGATTTATTGTTGGTATTGGGGAACTCGTGCTATACCCAACATTAATTCGAATGGCATTTTTTTGATTATACGTATAACTCGCGTAAGGTAAATATTGGTTATTGTTTAAGGAGAAAACAGATCCTGAAGTATTATTCGTACTTGACAACGCTAAATTTCTCAAAGCACTACCCACAGTTACTGTATGAGCCCCCGATTTACGAGTCAAACTCAACTTTCCTCGATTGATTATTGTTGCACGAGAATAGTCAGAACTAAACTTCGTATTTGGTATCAGCAGTTGATTTTGAAGATCTGAAATTTTACGAATTTGATGGTCAGTAGTCGTGTTATTCATATACTCCACGTTCAAGTTAATCCGACTCGTTAATGGCTCTGTATGAAACAAAGTAAGTGATTGATTGAATGTTTTTTGTGTAATGTTATTATTTTGATTGGTTTGTTTTACAAGGTTAGCCACTTGACTACTAAAATTTACACCACCTAAATCATGATTATCAGAATAATCGATCTCACTCGAAATGGAACTTTCACGCTTTGGTTTCATGTATTTTTTTTCCAGTTTCAAGGTATTCGTTAAACTCACTTCCGCTGTTGAATCTGTCACATTATTCGTGCTTGATCGAAACTGATTCCTACTATTGTTAAGGTAAGAAGAGGTATTTTGATTGTCCGATTTTTGAAGTGAATATTTAATTTCAGGAACTAATTCTAACGTAGTTAATGAATCTAATTTCCATTTATTTTCGATGGTAATTGTATGGTTTTGTTGACGTGTATAGTTATTTTGTTGACTTTCATTGTAATAACTTGTATCCGCCATCAGGTATTGTGTGTTATTTTTTGTGATACTTCTGGTTTTCAAATCCCTGTATTGATAGTTGATTTCAAAGAAGTGCTTATTATTTTCTCCATAAGAATTTTTGAATCGAGCTCCAGTCGTAAAATTGTCAGGAAAACCATTGCTAGTACTATTAGTGGCCGCATTATTCATACCGTATTTATTTTGGTCTTGCCAGTTAAAACCGAGTCGCGGCGTATTATTTTTCAAAGCATAAAACGAATAATTCTTTTTGTTTTGGTAGCGGTTAAATAAGAGTTCTCCTTCATAAAACTTTTGTCCATCTGTGGCTAACGAAGCTTTCCCAAAATAACCTTTTTTAGCATCGTCTTTTAATTTCAAATTCATAATTTGTTTTGCTTCTTCCCCATTCTCCGTGTTGTTTTTCTTCTCGTAAATCTGCACATTTTGAATCGCTTTTGCCCCTAGATTTTTCGTAGCTACCGTTGGGTCATTTCCGAAAAACTCGTCTCCATCCACATAAATTTGATCGACGTCTTTTCCTTGGAAGGTCACTTTACCTTTTGCATCCACGGATACTCCTGGTAATTTCCGTAACAAATCTTCTACCACTCCATTTTCTCTTACTTTAAATGAATCAGCCACAAAAACCAAGGTGTCGCCTTTGTAATAGATTGGACTTTTGTTCAAATATATTAATGCAGGTGCAAGTTCTTTGGATGTATTATCTAATAAAATAGGTGGTAAAACAATGTTATTTTCAGTACTATTTCCAAAAACATAAAGAAATTGATCTTGAAATTTTGGGTGACCGATAGTTATTTTGAATGTGTCTACTGGAAGGTTTGTTAAACTGAATTCCCCTGCTTTATTCGTACGAGTAAACTGAACAAGCAACGAATCTTTAATTTTGGAAGCAATAACAACCGCACCAGAAATAGGTTTTAAATTCGAAAAATCTTGCACTTTCCCTTGAATTGTAAGTTGAGCCCAGCTAATTTGCAGGAAAAACACCAGGAAAAAGGTAAGTTTGTATTTCATTTAAAGTCTATTTTATCGGTATTAAAAATAGCGAAATATTGTCAAAAAAAATGTGATTAATAATTCCTCGTAAAAAATAGGTAGATAATTAAAATTTTATTTTAATTTTTCGCAAAATTCAACAAATTAGCGTAGATTTAATATCTTCGTCCTACTGATTCAAACAAATGATCCAACGTTACATTGCCCCTAAAATCAAAGAACACCTAACAACACACAATATCTTATTATTGTTGGGTACACGTGGTGTTCAAAAATTTGAATTAGTTGCAAGTTGTATCGAAAATCAAGACGATATATTAGAAATAGATGCTTCCAAGAAAAAGGTTAGAAAAGAAATAGAAGTACTCAAATCTAATGGTTATATACCCTATTTTGGAGATAAAAAATATGTTCTGATACGTGATGCGCAATACCTATCCAATTTACAAGACATCATCGAAGAAGTTTTAGACAAAAATGCTACGTTGAATTTGGTGTTGCTTTGCTCTTACGAACCGATTTTAGATCAAGTACTTCGTGATGTTCTCCAAATGGAAGGTCTTGAAATAAACATTTTTCCGCTCCTTTTTCAAGAAATTGCGAACCAACAAGGAATTGTAGAATTCGACAAAAAACTGGAACAACGCATCGTTTTTGGAAATTATCCTGAAGTTGTAGCAAAACCTGAAGGTGCAGAAAGCTTTTTAATACAATTAGTGAAAGACGTCATTTTCACTCAACTAAATCCAAACGAACGTATCAACAAGGGGACAAAACTCCTAAAAATGATTCAAATACTAGCTTTTGAAATCGGTCAGGCTATTTCGTATAACGATGTTGGGTTACGTTGTGGATTAGATAATGAGACAGTGGAACGCTACATTGATCTATTAGAAAAAGCATACATCTTAAAAAAAATACCCTGTTATTTCAATAATAATACATACGAACTTAAAAAAACTCATACGGTATATTTCTTAGATAATGGAATACGAAATGCTGTCATCCAAAATTTCCATGGATTTGATTTACGTAACGATATCGATGCACTTTGGAAAAACTGGTTAATTGCAGAACGCATCAAATGGAACGATTACAATGGTTTACACGCCAATTATTTTTTTTGGAAAACACACACAAAACAACAAATGGATTTCATTGAAGAACGTGATGGTAAGTTAATGGCATATAAATCTATTTGGGACAAACGAAAAAAACCTAAATTTCCAGCAAGCTTTAAAAAATATTACCCCGAAGCAGGATTGTTTGCTTTAAATCGCACAACTTATTGGGGATTTTTAAGTAAAAAATAAACTATGAACGCAACTATTTCCATACGACTTATCATAGCAGTATACAAGAACACTACTTTCTTAAAGAAAGTGTTGGATTCTGTTGAACAACAAAGCTATCGCAATTTTAAGGTTTCTATCGTTGAAGATGGAAATTCAGAAGTAATGAAAAATTTTATAGAATCTACTCATTATTCATTTCCGATTTTCCATTATACGCAAGAAGACATCGGATTTCGTAAGAATAAAATACTCAATAAAGCATTAAGAGAAACCACAGAAGACTTATGTGTTTTTATTGATGGTGATTGTATTTTACACGCAAATTTTTTACGTGCCTATGCAAAAAATTATAATCCTTCTAAAGTATTATTTGGAAAACGAACAGACTTAGATGAAGTGACTTCTAAATATATTTTAGATACAAAAACGGTTGTCCCTCCACGATTAAAAATGATACTCAATGGAAGTAAAAGAGTGGAGGATAGTTTTGAAATAAAATGGTTTCCATCCAAGCAAACAATTACTCCATACCTATTAGGCTGCAACATGGGAATACCCTTGGCGATACTTAAGAAAATCAATGGTTTTGACGAAGATTATGAATTACCAGGATATGGGGAGGATTGTGATATCGAATGGAGAATAAGAAAGGCTGGCTACAGTTTCATCAATTTAAAATTCAAAGCGATTCAATTTCACTTTTATCATGAAAGACCAGATCGCGAAGATCAACTTCAGATTAGCAAAAAAATGTATCAACAAAAAATGATAAAAGGCGAAGTTTTTTGTAAAAATGGATTGTTGAAATCATTTTAAAAGGCACGATATTCTTCCTATGAAAGTGTTTACTTTTACATTACTTCAAAAAAAGTAACACATTATGTCAAAATTCGATACCAAAGAAGATTTATTAGTTTCCGTTCAATTGTTATTTAATAACATGAAAATCGGAAAATTAAGTGAAGAAGATATGGAAACTTTAGTTTCAAGCACTCGAGAATTACACGAACGTGCACTTATTCTTAGATACAAAGCATACGAAAATAAAATTTACGGAAATAATTCAGTTGTTCAAAATGAGAATATCATAACTGAAACAGTCAAAGAACATATTATTGTAGAACCTGAAATTCCAGTAATTGAAGCAATTATTGAACCAACACCTATTGAAGTCAATAAACCTGAAACGCCTTCTTTTGACATGTCATTCTCTTTGTTCGACCAATTGGAAGAACCAAACGATACAAAAGTGGAGGAAGAAACACCTGTTTCAGAAACTGCATTTCAAGAACCGATAAAAGAAGTAGACAACTTCTCTGCTGCTGAAACATTTGAAAAGGTTGTGATTGAAGAGAAATCTGTAGTTGTAGAAACTCCTATTATAACTCCTTCAAATTCACCAAAAGATCCATTTGATAAAATGTTAGATTTGGATAATTCTTTAGGTTCGAAATTAATGCTGACTAAATTAGATTCTTTACAAGGTGCATTTGGGTTAAACGAAAAATTACAAATCATTCGTGAATTATTTAATGGTTCTAGTGAAGCATTTACTCAAGCAATTCAAATTTTTGACATGCAACCTGATTTTAACCATGCAAAAACGATATTAAGTAATTTCACGCTTGAATATTCGTGGGAATTAGACACTCCTATTGTTATTGAGTTTGTTCAAAAAATCGCTCGTAGATATGCGTAAAATTAGTGTTTTTCTATGCTTTTTATTCTTTATTCACGCAGTATCCGCTCAATTAGAAGAAGCTAGAAGAATTACTAAACAGTTGTGTTCCAAACAACTTCACGGGAGGGGGTATGTCAACAAAGGTGATTCCATCGCAGCTCGTTTTCTAGAAAATGAATTTTCGCAACTTGGACTAAACTATCTTAAGAACCACGATTCGTATTTTCAATCATTTACTCACAATGTCGTTACTTTCCCAGGAGAGATGAAGGTGATGATGAATCAAAATCAACTTACTCCTGGAATTGACTTTATGGTCGACCCAAATTCAGGTTCAAGTAATGAAACTTGGAAATACATCAAACTTACAAAGGAAGATTTATTTAGTGAGGATATCTTAAGACGCTATATTTCCTCTATCACCAAATTACAAAATAATATAAACAGTTGTATTATAGACATTCGTAATTTAACAGGGGATTCACTAAAAAAAATTCATAGAGATTTTCTTCCAGGATTAGCGCAACAATTACACGTTATGGTAATTACAGATGAGAAATTTACGTTCTCTGTTGGCAACGAACCCTACTCATATAGCGTACTTTTCATTAAAAGCGAAAAATTTATGGAGAATGCTGTTGTCTCTACACACATTCAATCGCGTTTTAAAGAAAATTACCTTTCTTCTAACGTAGTTGGAATGGTGCCTGCAATCAAGAAAACGAAGAAAACAATCGTACTTACAGCCCATTATGACCACTTAGGAAAAATGGGGAATGAAACGTATTTTCCTGGTGCGAATGACAATGCTTCAGGAGTAGCAATGTTGTTAGAATTAGCGAGGTATTATGCCAAACATCCTACTAAATATAATATCGTTTTTATAGCTTTTGCTGGTGAAGAAGCTGGACTTATTGGTTCAAGTTATTTTGTACAATATCCTTGGATTGAATTAGAAAATATACATTTCTTAGTTAATGTCGATATCATGGGAAGCGGAGAAGAAGGAATTACCGTTGTGAATGCAACGAAACATCCTACCCAATTTCAACAATTGGTTGACCTAAACGCCAAAGAAAATTACGTTCCATTAGTTAAATCGAGAGGCCCAGCTGCTAACTCCGATCACTATTGGTTTTCCGAACGTGGCGTACCCTCTTTTTTCATCTATACCATGGGACCAAACAAAAACTACCACGACGTATTAGATACCTACGAAAATTTAAGTTTTTCAAAGTTTATTCCTATCTCGGAATTACTTAAAAAATTCATTAATGGATTGTAAATCTGTTTTCTTTAAATTAATATGTAATCGTCCAACTGAACGTTTATTATTTCATTTTCCCAATCAGCATAGTCGAAGTGCTCTACTTTTTACATTCTACTTTCTACTTTGGAATTTCTACTTTGGAATTTCTACTTCATTCGCCCAATCTACATTCTTTACATCTTCGGATTCATTAAATATTAAACGAAGTATAGGAATCAATACATTATACGCTGGTGTTTGGTCTGGAAGTTTATGGATGTTAGATAAAGCATGGTACAAAGATTATCCACAATCCAAATTTCACTTTTTTAACGATAATAATGAATGGTTGCAAATGGATAAATGCGGTCACATGTTTACTGCGTATCACATCAGTAAATCAATAACATCTATTTATCGTTGGACTGGTATGAGCAAAAAACAATCTGTACTTTTTGGAACAAGTATAGCAATTGGATACCAAACTTCTATCGAATGTTTAGATGGTATAAGTACTGAATGGGGATTTTCATGGGGAGATGAACTTTCCAATATTTCTGGAGGATTACTTTATGGAATACAACAGTATTTTTGGGACAAACAGTTCATCCTTTTAAAAGAAAGTTATTCCCCAAGTAGCTATGCTCCCATACGACCTAAAGTACTCGGAAGCAATTTTGCTGAACGTTACCTTAAGGATTATAATGGACAAACCTACTGGTTAAGTTTTGCACCAAAAAATATTTGGAAATCTTCTACCATTCCAGCATGGCTTCTACTTTCCTTCGGATACAGTATTGATGCAAAATTAGTTGGTGATGAAAATACTTTCACAACTCAGAATAACATCACTTACAACGCCTCTCGTGAGTTTTTATTCTCTTTCGATATTGATCTAAGTAAACTACCTATTAAACGTAAATGGGTTAAAAATATACTTAAACCAATTAATGCAATTAAAATCCCACTTCCAGCCCTAAGATGGAAGAACGGAATATGTTACGGACATGGATTGTATTTTTAAGTGATTGCCTATTTACTCAAAACTTTTGGGATTCTAAAATAATCAGAATCGCGTTTAGGCGCATTTTTTAAAGCTTCTTCATGCGTTAATGAATCAACGGCTACATCTTCACGAAGTACATTTACCTCATCCGACATAAAAATCAAAGGTTCTACACCTTCTGTGTTAACTTCTGATAATTTATCCATAAACGTAATGATACGTTCCATATCTTGTTTGATGGCTAATTTAGCATCCCCATTAAATTCTAATCGCGCTAAATGCGCAATATGATCTACTGTTTTTTCGTCAATATGCATAGGATAATTTTTTTACAAATATAAGAAAAATGGATGATTATTTGTTCTTCATTGTATTGAGCCAAATTACTGCTTCTTCCTTAGTTTTAAATGCTTTAGTAGGAATTTTTACATTATATAATTGTAAAAAAATAGAATAAATAAATTTAGCAAAGATTGAATTGACAATAATTGCAGAAGCAATCAAATTTTCTTGTCCGTTCATTTCACCATATTTTCTTGCCTCGGAAGTCATTGATTTAAGCTTAGAAATATCATAACAAAAATATTGACCTTCACCATTTGAAATTTTTGAACGCATTTCGTAAATCTCCTTCGAATTTTCCAATGTCATTTCAAATGGATATTTATACTCGCTAAAAAGTATGCCATTTTCCAGCCAAAAACGTATATGTTGATTTTCAATCGAATCCATTAAAACCCTTGATTTTTCTGTAAATATAACCAGAATTAGCATGTAATCTTGCTTAATTAATGTTGAAATTACTTAGTTATTTAAAGGATAGAGTTAAACCTCTAAAAATGAAAGTCTAAAATTACAATTCCAATAATGGACTATTAATTCTCTCAAATGCGATGGATTTCAATTCAGTAATTTCATTTTGTATTACCGATTCTTTAGTAATAATTGGATGAACGACTACATCCGCAACTCCTGGTTGAGCCAAACTATGTTTAGCTGCAGGATCTTGAAACAAATCATGGTTATTCATAAATGTGATCGGAACTAACGGAACAGAATTGTTTTTGGCCAAGCGAAAAGCGCCGTCTTTAAAAGGTTGCAAGGCAGGAACCAAGTTTTCCTTGATTCCTCCTTCCGGAAATATAATAACACACCAACCATCTTTTATTGCTTTATCTGCTGTTTCCAACGCTTTATTTGCATTTGGACCACCCTTGCGATAAACTGGAATATGTAAACGCTTAAAAAACGTTTTAACCAATGGAACTTTAAGAAGTTCTGCTTTCCCTAAAAACAAAAATGGATGCTTCGGAAACAATAAATACATAAACACAATGTCCAAAAAAGAAGTGTGATTAGCAATCAAAACAAACGGAGCTTCTGGAATTTCGTAAGCAAACCTTGGTTTCACACGGTAACCTGCCAAAAAACAAATCAATCTACACCAAAAAACAAAAATTGGAAACGCTTTTTTCTTTGTATCCTCTCTTAACAATAATAGCAGAATAGGAATATAAAAAAGTACCAAGGTCACTAAAAACAAGAGTGCCAAATACAATTTAAAGAAATAAGAAAATACAATTTTCATAAAATTGTCAATTATCTAAAGTCCCAATTATAAGTATCTAAATCCGACACACACGCCGTCAACAAATCAATACTCGCTTGAATATCGTCCTTATTTGCCATTTCAATCACTTGATGCAAATGTCTTGTCGGAACAGATACCGCTCCAGCGATCGAACCTCCTTGCGTCATTCGTTGAATCCCTGCTGTATCTGTACCACCAGCTGTTAAAATTTCTGGTTGCCACTTGATGTTATGTTTATCTGCAGTTTTCTTCATATAATCCACCATACGGTAATCACATATCGTAGAAGCATCCATGATTTTAATCGCTGTACCTTCACCTAATTTGGTAATCATTTCGTGTTCTGCTGCTCCTGGTAAATCAAAAGCAATCGTTGTGTCTAAACCAAAACCAAAATCAGGATTTATTTTCAACGAAGCGACATTTGCTCCACGAATACCAACTTCTTCTTGTACAGTAAATACTCCATAAATATCATAAGGTACCTCTTTCCCTTTCAACGTTTTGAACATTTCAATCAAAATGAAAACTGCCAAACGGTTATCCAAAGATTTAGAATTAACACAATTACCCATTTCAATAAATTCTCGTTCACGCGTAATTGGATCGCCAATCGATATGTTCTCTAATACTTCTTCTTTAGATAAACCTGTATCAATAAAATAATCGGTCAATTTAGCGACTTTATTGCGCTCGTCTGGAGTCATCACGTGAATTGGTTTGGAAGCCATAACACCAATAATGTCTTTTTTTCCGTGAATAATTACACGTTGAGCAGTCAATGTTTTTGGATCAAAACCTCCTAAAGTAGTTACACGAATAAATCCTTTATCGTCAATATGTGTCACCATGAACCCAATTTCATCCATGTGCGCACCAATCATCACGCGTTTATCTGATTTACCTTTTTTTACAGCATATACATTCCCTAAATTATCCGTTGAAAGTTCGTCTACGTATCCTTCCAATTCTTTCATTACCAAGGCACGAACTTGTTGTTCAAATCCAGAGGTACCAGGTGTTTTACATATTTCTGCTAATAATTTTATATCTAAAGCCATGTGTTTTAATTTTTTTAGAAAGGTAATAAATTAAACTTATTCAAACAATAAAGCAATCGTTTTCATCGATAAAAACATACGTCCACTATCCGGTAATTCGATAAAGCCAAACTTTAGATAAAATTGTTTTGCATCGGCATTTATAGGATCAACAATAACTGCAAACGAACCAATTTCTTTGGAAACTTGATAGGATTTATATAACGCATCCATTAACATATATTCTCCTAATTTATGACCTTTATGTTGATTATTAACTGCTAATCGACCCAATAAAGTGGTGGGAATTGTTATATATGAATTAGGGAATTTTTTTTGAAGCGTGACGGGTATTAATTCTCTTGGGACACTTGAATTTGACAAAGTATAATAAGCGATAACAAGATTTAATTCATTGACAGCAACAAAACACACGGATAATTTACGTTTAATGTCTTGATTCGCTTGGTGTTTGATATAATTAGTTAAAGCGTCTTCACCACAATCAAAATGAGTTCGATTATTAGTCGTACTTAAATGAATTATTTCAAAACTCATTTACTCACTGATTTTATATAATTACCCGCTGCATTTTTTAACGAAGTAGATGGGTCTTGAGAAGTTAAAATTGCATTGAAAAACAATTCACTATCGCGTTTGGAAGCCAAAATCTGTTCGTTTTGATTTACAATTTCTTGTGCTTTTTGTTGAACCGTCTTTAATACAAAATCAGTAAGACTTGAATATCCTGAAATACTTGCAGCTTTTTCAAACAACTCTTTTTGCTCAATGGTCAATCGCGCATCAAAACGTGTTTTGGGAGTAGGTGAAGTTCTCATAATTTAAAATATTTCTATAAATGTACGGAATAAATACGTACAAATTAAAATGTTAAAAATAATTATTCTACCACCTCCAACAACAACTTCCAAAATTCTTCTGAGGATTTCACACATCCTTGTTCGATCATTTGATGTATTTCTTCTTCGCGTTGTTTCGTATAGGTTTTTGTATGCTTAAAAAATCCAACTTGATTTGGATGAACCGATAAAGCATCATGGATAGATTCAGGTGTTTCAAAAGTAACAACATCTGTGTCATTATTTTTCTTTTGTAAGCCAATCATCTCTATAATATCCTTACCAAGTTTAAAAACCAAACAAGCATCTTTACTTCTATGTTCTAAATAGACAATATTTTCATACACCCTTTGTAATACTTGATCGCTAAACAATCCAACTAAATCTTGGGCCATTTCGGGTGTATCACGATTCATTCGTTCCCACTCCTCTTTGTAAACGTGATTAATGATCAAAAACTGCTTTAACTCTTCTTCTAAATGAGTTAATTCTTCGGAGGTAAGCATTCTGTATTTCATAAGTTCATACTGACATATTGATATGTAAATATAACTATTTGCCTATATATAATTTATTTAGTAATTCAGGTAATAGATCATTCATCTTGGAAAATGCAAACCACTTTTTCCCTAAATCTTTTAAAGAGGCTCCTAAATGATAAAGTTCTATCTCATCAATGATTAAAAATCGATCATGACTTTTCTTTAATTGTTTTAATTCAATTTGCGGGTATTGTTCATGGTGTTTTGCTAATGTTAATTGCAACTTATCATTTAGTTGGGAAGTAAACACGATCGCTTTCACCATTTCCTTTCTATTAGCAAGCATTATCAATGTATTCTCATCAACATAATTATCAATCAATATAATAGAACGCTTAGCACTTTTTATCAACTCAAGTGCAAATTTATATGCATCAAAAATCTCTCCTTCGTAAAAAATTCCATGCGACAACGGAAGTTCATTTTGTTCAAGTGCTTTAAAAAGCTGATTTACCTTTTCATCTGTAAATTGTTGTTTAAATTCTATACTCGAAATCCTAGAATTAATTTCCTGATTTGTTATATAAGTATGTCGCATAGTTACAAAAGCTTTCATAATTTGTATACTTACTTGAATAGCAATATCGCTCCTTAAAACACCTGATAACATTGCAACTCCTTGTTCTGTGAATGCGTATGGTATTTTTCGTAATCCCATTTTGTCCATATTGGAAGTCACAAATTGTGACTTCCAATTTTCGAACTCTTCTTTAGTCAATTGAAAACGAAATTCTTCTGGAAACCTTTCTATATTTCTTTTTACTGCTTGATTTAATACTTTAGTATCAACTTGATAGATTTTAGCCAAATCCCTATCTAATAAAGTTTGTTTACCTCTTAACACTAAAATTTGTTGTTGTATCGCTATTTCTGAAGTGTGCATTAACTTGTTTTAATTTAAAGATAATGAAAAAAGATTAAAATACAATCAATATAACAACTAAAAATTAATCTATTAATAGTGTTTATCTAACAAAAAAAAACCGCCAACTTTTCAGCTGACGGTTCTACTTTCGACTTTTAACTTTCGACTTTCTTCTCTCTATAATCCCAAAAGTACTTGTAACGGATCTTTACCTCCGAATATCATTCTTTCTGGATTTTCTAACATCTCTTTTACTTTTACTAAGAATCCAACAGATTCCTTACCATCAATAATTCTGTGGTCATAAGAAAGCGCTACGTACATAATCGGACGAATTTCAACCTTTCCGTTAATTGCTACAGGACGCTCAACAATATTGTGCATACCTAAAATAGCAGATTGTGGAGGATTGATAATCGGTGTAGACAACATAGATCCAAATACGCCACCATTCGTGATGGTAAATGTACCTCCTGTCATATCATCTGGTGTGATTTTTCCATCTCGTGCTTTAATTGCTAAACGCTTAATCTCACGCTCAATCTCCGCTAAAGACATTTGCTCAGCATTGCGAACAACAGGTACCATCAATCCTTTTGGAGAAGATACTGCAATTCCTATGTCAGCATAATTGTGGAAAATAATCTCATTTCCATCAATTTGACCATTAACTGCTGGATAAATATTTAACGCTTCCGTCACTGCTTTCGTAAAGAAAGACATAAATCCTAAATTCACTTCGTGGAATTTAGCAAAACTATCTTTGTATTTAGCACGTAAATCCATGATTGGTTTCATATCCACTTCGTTGAAAGTAGTCAACATCGCTGTTTCGTTTTTCACTGCAACTAAACGTTCTGCAATTTTACGACGCATCATCGACATTTTCTCACGAGATTGCTCACGTGTTCCTCCCCAACCTTGCGCAGCATCTGCACTAACTCCAGCAGACATTGCAGCTACAACATCTTGCTTCGTGATACGTCCATCTTTACCTGATGCCGCTACTTTATTCGCAGGAATATTGTTTTCAGCCATAATTTTTGCAGCAGCAATAGATGGTGTTCCACTAGCATACGATGTTTTTTCATTCACCGGATTTGGAGAAGGTGCTGCAGTTTTTGTTTCAACCGCTTTTGGCGCTTCTACAACTGGAGCTTCTACTTTTGCAACTGGAGCAACACTTCCTTCCGGACGAGCCGCAGAAGTATCAATCAAACATACTACCTGACCAACTTTTACTACATCGCCTTCTTCTGCTTTCAACGTGATAATTCCACTTTGTTCTGCAGGCAATTCTAAAGTCGCTTTGTCTGAATCTACTTCAGCAATCGCTTGGTCCTTTTCTACGTAATCTCCATCAGTTACCAACCAAGATGCAATTTCAACTTCTGAAATCGATTCTCCAGGGCTAGGTACTTTCATTTCTAATACTGACATGCTATTCTATTTTTTAGTGACTTTAATAAATTGCTTTTTCTTCGTTCAACTTCAAAATTTAACTCCTCATTTACCAATGTAAACTGCGGGTTAAATTTTTTGTTTGCCTCAAAAAATCTAATTTCTAAAAGCCCCTTATTGTTTTATATAGTTATTTGCATACTGAAACAAATCATCATGCAATTTTTTCAATCTACGTTTGTGTAAGGAAGAAGATCCTTCTGCTGCTGCTGCTGACGCTTGACGTGTAATACCAATGATTGGTAAATGTCTTAATGTCATTGCGATGTGTCTCCAAGCTCCCATGTTTTCAGGCTCTTCTTGTGCCCAAATTAGGTTTTTAGCTCCTGAGTAACTAGCAACAACTTCGTCAAATTGTTGTTGAGGGAATGGATATAATTGCTCAACACGAACAAAAGCCATATTTTCCACTCCTAATTCAGCTGCTTTTTCTGAAATCTCATAGTAGAATTTACCTGAACAAAATACAACAGTATCCACTTGATTTCTGTTTGCTTTTTTATCATCAATAATTTCTTGGAAACCTCCAGTAGCCATTTCTTCCAACGTCGATACTGCACTTGGATAACGCAATAACATTTTTGGAGAGAAAACGATCAATGGTTTTCTGAAATCACGTTTTACCTGACGACGTAATAAATGGAAGTGATTTGCTGGTGTAGATGTATTCACTACTTGAATATTATCATCCGCAGCTTGTTGTAAGAAACGCTCCATACGTCCGGAAGAGTGCTCAGCACCTTGTCCCTCGTATCCATGTGGCAACAACATCACCAATCCTGATTGAGTAGACCATTTATCTTCACCAGCAGTGATGAATTGGTCAATCATAATTTGCGCTCCATTGAAGAAATCTCCAAATTGTGCTTCCCAAATCGTTAATCCTTTTGGTGTTGCTAAAGAGTATCCATACTCATAACCTAATACACCATATTCAGACAATAAGGAATTGTACACACTGAAATTCGCTTGTTTATCCGCTAACAAGTTCAAAGTGATTACTTCCTCTTCGGTATCTTCCGTTTTTACAACAGCATGACGGTGAGAGAATGTTCCACGCTCTACATCCTGACCAGATAAACGAACAGGGTGACCTTCTACTAATAAGGAAGCATACGCCAACATTTCTGCAGTTCCCCAGTCTAATTTATCATCTTTAACCGCATTTAAACGGTCTTCAAATATTTTAGAAATCTTACGGAAGTATTTTTTACCTTCTGGAAGTGTAGCTAATTTATGTCCTAATTGCTCTAATTGTTTTTTATCAACTCCCGTTTCAATAGATTTCACAAAATCCTCCGCAGTCGAATGTCTATACCCCTCCCACGTAGTTTTTAAGAAATCCCAAACGATTGCTTTTTCGTTTTGTTTAGAAGCTGCATGTTGTTCTTCTAAGAAATTGTTATATGCTTCTTCAATTTCAGTTGCTTTCTCTTTGGTGATAACTCCTTCTCCTAAGATTTGTTTTAAGTAAATATCTTTTGGATTTGGGTGTTTTGCAATAATGTTATATAAATGAGGTTGTGTGAATTTAGGTTCATCTCCTTCATTATGACCATATTTACGGTAACATAATAAATCGATGAAAATATCACGGTGGAATACTTGTCTGTATTCAATCGCCATTTCAACTGCTTGTAAAACCGCTTCAACGTCATCTCCATTCACGTGGAAAACTGGACACAAAGTAGTTTTAGCAACGTCAGTACAATAGGTAGAAGAACGCGCATCTAAATAGTTTGTAGTAAATCCAACTTGGTTATTTACCACAATATGGATTGTTCCTCCTGCACGGTAACCGTCCAACTGAGCCATTTGAATCACTTCGTAAACGATTCCTTGACCTGCAACTGCAGCATCTCCGTGAATCATTACTGGACAAACTTTCGACTCATCGTGAAAAATAGAGTCCAATTTTGCGCGGGCAATTCCTTGAACAACTGGATCAACAGCCTCTAAGTGTGATGGATTTGGAGCTAAAGTAAGTCCAACTTTTTTGCCGTTTTTAGAAACAATTTCTGAAGAATATCCTTGGTGGTATTTTACGTCACCATCAAAATTCCCTTCAAATTCAAATTCTTTTCCTTCAAATTCTGAAAAAATATCTTGTGGACGTTTCTCAAAAATATTCGTTAATGTATTTAAACGACCACGGTGAGCCATTCCCATTACAAAATATTCAATTCCTAAATCAGCGCCTTTTTGAATTAAAGTATCTAAAGCAGGTATCAATGCTTCCCCTCCTTCTACAGAGAAACGTTTTTGACCTACGTATTTTTTACCTAAAAAAGCTTCAAAACTAGATGCCTGATTTAATTTCGAAAAGATTTCGATTTTTTTTGCAGCATCGTATTTTGGACGATTTTTAAGTTCTATTTTATTTCTAATCCATTCTAATCGCTCTGGTTCACGTGTATACATGTACTCAATACCGATAGACTGGCAATAGGTTTCTTCTAAATGATCAATGATGTCTTTTAATGTAGCTGGACCAATACCAACTTGTGTTCCAGATTGAAAAACAGTGGACAAATCAGCTTCACTCAACCCAAAATTTTCAATCGCTAAAGTTGGTTCGTACTTTCTACGATCACGCACTGGATTGGTTTTGGTAAACAAATGCCCACGTGTACGGTAGCCATTGATTAAGTTTATTACCTTAAATTCTTTCTGAAAATTCTCAGGAACACCTCCTTTTTCATCATAATTTGTTTGAGCAAATTCAAATCCTTCAAAGAATTTTTTCCACCCAATATCAACACTTTCAGGATCTTGCTGATATGATTTGTATAAAAAATCAATCGCAGTCACATCTGCATTCCCAACGTAGGTTACTTTATCCATGTTTTTAGAACATTTTTATAGAACAGCGAAGTTACAAAGAAAATGTTTTTG
>CANGOF010000018.1 GCA_947455515.1 Flavobacteriia bacterium | reverse complement strand
ATCGGACTATAAAACGTACTACTCTTTTGCGTTGCAGGATCCGCTTGATACGTTGTAATAGATCGATTGGAAAAAGTCATCTGTCTTGCACCAAGATTTATTCCAAAAGAAATACGAGTGTCTTGTGTAAAATTAAAATGAACTGCATACGTAAAAGATAAACCATTACTAGTAAACGGACCAATATTGTCTTTTTCAAATTTCATCCCAAAACCTTGTCGTGGACTAAACATCTGCTTACGTTTCGTTTTTATTGGTGTAGTAAACGTAACTAAATTACTAACTGGTGCTCCTTCAAATCCTACCCATTGGACGCGACTCATTGTTTTTACTTTCGAGCAATTTTGTATCCCTGCCAATGCTGGGTTATAGGACAAATGATTCCACATCCATTGCGAATACTGAGTTTCCTGTTGTGAAAAACAAGAAAAAATGCAACTTATACATACAAGGACAAGTAGAGACTTCTTCATCGAATAATAGTTATTGTTCCTTGAATAGGTTCACTATTTGTTGTATCTCTTAGGTGAATAACATAAAAATATACTCCTTCATCAACTATATTCCCATTATACCTTCCATCCCAAGATTTTTTATACGTATATCCAGTAGTTTCAAAAACCGGTTGACCCCAACGTGAAAATATCTTAACTTCACAATTTGGGTAATCTTCCAAATAGGGAACCAACCAAGTATCATTGATATCATCGCCATTGGGAGTAAAACTGGTTACCGCATCAAACTTTCTTTTCAATACTTTCACGTGCACTTCATCCGATAAAGTACACCCTTTAAAGGTAGAAACAATGGAATAAGTGGTAGAATTATTAGGGTAAACTATTGGTTTTAAATTGGTTGAACCTATAAAATCTGGTTTCCAAAAATACGTATCTCCATTTGTTTGACCTTGTAGCTGGACCCCTTGACCTTCATGTACCATGGTATCTTTACCAGCATCTATGTGAAACGTTAATACAGAAAAAGGAAGTGTTGAGGCATTGATTGTTACTTTACATGAACTAAAACAGGTATTCGAAACACGTACCACATCTCCTTGTTTTAATCTGGTAGTTTCAATAAATGCAGAATCTGTTTTAGCAACCAACGTATCATTAATATACCAAGAGTAAATCGTAGAATCTTTACAATCTGTGAGTTGACTTCCAATTCTAATCTTTTCATTTTTACATAAAGCTTGTTTCGATGAAAAAACAGAAATAGAAGGAATCGGTCTTGCAATTCCTACGCCAGATAGATGAACGCGCATTTGAGCTTCCGCAGGTAAAGTATTTATATTGGTCACTCCTCCAGAAATCACTACATAATACGTTGAATTAGGGAGTAAATTTGGTGCTGTAATCGATAAAGAGGTAGATGCATTTGCAACACAATTACCGATCAGTTTATACGTAGTTGGATCGCAAGGAAACCCAGCTTCCAACATAGAAACATTGACTACAGATGCTTGATTAGAATTCGATTTATAACTAATATTATCGGCAAAAAAATAAACATCGCCACCTTTGTCATTGGTTGTAAATTTCAACCAAATGGTATTTTTAGCTACAAAACAAAGCACTTTGGAAAAATCGTCCTCGCAATTTATGCATTTCGTACTTGAGGTAGCATAATTTGTTACTACAACGGTATCATTTGGACAAAGTGTTAATGCTGATGCACAATTATCATAACTCTCTTGTGCATACACAAAAGTGGAAAACAAAGAAAGAAGTACACTAACTCTTTTAAAAAATTGCATAACATGGTATAGGTTAAAAACCTATACGTAAGAATTCAAATTTTGTTGTGTTTTAGGATAAATATTTGGTTATAAACTAAAAAAGCAGACAATTACCTATGGCTCTTCTTTAAATAATTGTGTAATATTGTCTTTCAAAAAAATTTAAAATGAGACATTTATTTTTACCAATAGCGCTGCTATTTCTTCTTGTTTTCCAAGTAAAAGGACAACAAAATTCATTTACAATCCAAAAATTCGTTTTAGACAATGGATTAACCGTAATTCTTAACCCGGATCCAAATGCTGTGGGTGTTTTTGGTGCTGTAGCAGTAAAAGCAGGTAGTAAAAATGACCCATCAGATGCAACAGGGATGGCACATTACTTAGAACATTTATTATTTAAAGGTACCACAGAATTAGGGACTACCGATTACGCAAAAGAAAAACCCTTTTTAGATTCCATTGTGTATTACTACGATTTATTAGGAAAAACTTCCGATGAAACACAACGTAAACACATCCAAAAATTGATAAATATTCAAAGTATTCAAGGTGCAAAATATGCGAATCCTACAGAATTCGATAAATTAATTAAAAGTATCGGTGGAACAGATTTGAATGCTTTTACTGCAATGGATATGACCGTATATTTGAACGCTTTTCCTGCAACACAAATAGATAAATGGTTGGAATTATACGCACACCGTTTTCAAAACCCTGTTTTCCGTTCTTTCCAATCCGAATTAGAAGTAGTATACGAAGAAAAAAATAGAGGGATGGATAATCCTTTTCGTAGCTTAATCGAAGAATTACATGCAAAAGTTTTTGCCACCCATCCTTATGGAACGCAAACAACGATTGGTACCGTAGAGCATTTGAAAAACCCTTCATTGACTAAAATGTATAAGTATTTCAATGATTATTATGTTGCTAATAACATGGCTTTAGTAATCTCTGGAAATTTTGATGTTTCTACTACAACTGCTATCATCAAAGAAAAATTCTCCAAATTACGCTCAGGAATTGTCCCATCATTTCCATCTTACCCACAAAGTAAATTCGATAAACCGGAATTAATGGAGGTGAAGCGTACTCCAATTAAATTTGGAATGTTAGCCTATAAAACATTTGCTACTCGACATAAAGATCAAATTCCTATGGAAATTTGTATGCGTTTATTAAATAATTCTTCCGAAACGGGGAGTTTAAACAAATTACAATTAGATGGTAATCTATTATTTTCATCCGCATTCAATTTGACATATAACGACGATGGAGCTGCAGCAATTATGTTCGGTCCAAAAATTATTGGTCAAAGCTTTGAAGAAGCAGAAAAATTAATTTACGCAGAAATTGAAAAGTTAAAAAAAGGAGAATTCTCAGATACAAATATTCGCATCATTCAACAAGAAATTGAACGTGAACGAAAAGCTGAATTAGAAGACGAACATAGTAAATGTATGACTTTAGTTTCTCTATTCAGTGAAGGTTCTACTTGGGAAGAATACTTAGCACAAACCAACCAAATTAATCAAATAACAAAAGAAGATATCATGCGAGTTGCTAAAACGTATTTTACCGAAAATCATTTTACACTTCGATCATCCATGGGATTCCCAGATAAAACTACTTTAGAAAAACCAGGATTTGACCCAGTAGTTGCTGACCAAAAAATTGAATCTACCTATTGTAAAAACTTTTTAGCGAACATGAAAGAGTCAGGCACACCAAAAATGTTAGAGTATAACAAAGACGCTAAATTGACCAAACTTTTCGGTACAAGTGATTTATATTTAACTCCTAACCCTTATAACGATATTTTCACCTTAAAAATGGTGCGATCTATAGGAACAGATTCAATTACGAACTTAGATCTTTCATCCTATTTGTTTAATAATTTTTTCACGAAAGAGTTATCAAGAGACAAATTGAAACAAGCATTTGCTTTACATGGTATATCGTATAGTGCTTCGGTTACAGAAAACCGTTTCACGATTGAATTTACAGGATTAGAAGCGAATTTGAAAAAAGCGTTACCATTAATTAAATCCTTGGTATATGAACCATTATTAGATGAAAAAGCAATTAAAACAATGTTGGATGGAGAAAAGTCAAACCGTCAAGCAGAATTGAAAAATCCAGATTTGATGGGAAGAATATTGTTAGATTATGCTCGTTACGGGAATCAATCCGAATATTTAAGTAGAACCTCATTAAAAAATTTAGCAAAAATATCTTCCGAAGAAGTGCTTACACTTTACCACAAAACTGAAGCATATAAAACGACTTGGCATTTCATAGGTAATACACCAGAATCAACGTTAAAAAATGATTTGGAAGCGATTTTCCCTGCTGATAAAGGCACTAAATTTACTCCATATATAGATAAATTAACCTTGCCAATTGCTAAAAACAAAATCTTATTAGTTAACGATAAAAAAGCGGTGCAAGGGCAAGTATATTTCTTTTTAAATGCTGCTAATTATTCAGGACTTACACAAGATTTAGTAAACGCGCAAGCCTTTAATTCCTACATGAGTGATGGTTTCTCAGGAATTTTAATGCAAGAAATCCGAGAATTCCGTTCGTTAGCATATGCTACAGGTGGAAGTTTGAAAACTCCAAACGTGAAAAATAATCCATGTACATTCTATTCCTATGTTGGTTGTCAAATGGATAAAACAAATGATGCTACTGCAGTAATGGATAGTATGTTGCGATTTATGCCTAAAAAACCAGAACGTATCGATATGGTTAAAGCAGGTCTAATCAACTCTATGTCTTCTAATTACCCAAACTTTAGATCAATTTCTACTTCTATAGCATATGGTCGAGATTTGGGGTATACTTATTCTCCTGCATTAGATCGTTATCCTTTATACAAAACATTGACTTTCGACAACATCGTTGATTTCTATACTAAAAACTTAGTTAACCGTCCACGTATCATTACGATCTACGGAAACTTGAAATTGATTGACAAAAAGAAATTAGCGCAATTCGGAGATATCGAAGAAATTAAATTGAAACAAATTAGAATCGATTAAATTGTCAATTGACAATTATCAATTGACAATTTATGAAAATTCTCCTCCATCACCTATTTAAACAACGCGTTCGATCCGTTTTCTGGAAAAAATCCATCGCTTCCTCTATCTTAATTTCCATTTTCTCCCTATACTTTTTGGTAGCATTTGGAATGATGGGAACATTTGCTCACAAAATAATTGCAGATACCTTTCCAAATAAATCGGTATTGGAAATGTTCACTCGTTTTGTGTTTAGTTATTATTTGGTAGATTTTGTTCTTCGGTTTAAATTTCAAACCATAACATCCTTCGATCTACAACATTATTTATTCCTACCATTTTCCAAAAAAAAGTTGTTTCATTTCCCATTGATAACAAGTCTTTTTAGTTATTTCAACATTCTCGCTTTTGTTATTTTAATTCCCTATTTTTTTATTGCTGTTGTAAAAGAAAATTCACCATTGCAAAGTTTGGTTTGGTTTTCTTACATCTATGGAGGAATAGGGATTGTTAATTTTTTAAGTCTCGCTGTCAAATTTATTTTTACTAAAAAAGGGTTGGTTGGAATTCTCCTTTTTGCATTTGTACTTACGCTATTAACATTAGAAAATCGAGGGGTACTTTCCCTTTCTTCCGGGTTTTATTCACTTGTTCATTTTGCAATGCTTCACCCATGGATGATCGTATTCCCTTGGGTTCTGTTAATTATTGTCTACCGTTTAACCTATCAACTCTTTCTAAAAAATCGTTACGATGAAGCTTTGTTTTCTAAAAAGTCGAAGGCAAAACGCTTAATTTCTTTTCAGTTTTTGGAGAAGTATGGAAATTTAGGGCATTTAATTATGCTGGAATTAAAGTTCATGTTACGAAATAAAAAAACGAGAACAATGCTGTACTCTAGCGCTTTTTTTATTTTTTATGGCCTGTTTTTTTATGGGGACTTTGATATTACAAAGTTCAAACTCATTTTTGCAGGCGTTTTTATTTGTTCTTCTTTTGTGATGAATATAGGTCAAATTGCATTGTCTGGGTATAGTTCCCATTTTGATGGACTTATGACCTTAGCTATTCCTGTAAAAACCTTATTTCGAGTCAAATATATTATCTATGCAAGTGCAATGGTTCTAGCCTACCTACTTTCCACTCCGTACTACTTTTTAGACGCAAGAATCCCTCTATTAAACCTTGCGATTTTAATCTATGCATTAGGAATATTCCCTTACTTGTTTTTTTATGTCGCGAATTTCAAATACCAACCTTTTGACATCACGCAAAACAAACGATTTGATATGTCTGGGTTTAACATTCGCAATTTTATCCCTTTAATTCCAGTGCTATTAATTCCTTTTTGCATCCACGGAATCTGCTTTTTACTTGGGAATGTACTCTTCACCTACTACATTCTCGCAGGACTTGGAATCCTTGGTATTGCAACAAATTCTTATTGGTTAGGAGTAATTACCCGTAAATTCCATGAACAGAAATACAAACTCGCTGAAGGGTTTAGAAGCAGTTGAAAAGTTAAAGGAAATTTTGTATATTTGAGTATGCCCACAATAGTTTATATTTTCGGTTGGAGATTGTTTTTTTATTCAAATGAAGGGAATGAACCAATTCATGTTCATGCAGAGAAAGCAGATATGGAATGTAAATTCTGGATTTTAGAAGAAGAAGTAGAATTAAAAGAAGCGTATGCGTATAATTTGAATCAAAAAGATCGTAAAGAAATTAAAAAAATAATCTACCAACACTTTGATTTAATTGTAGATAGTTGGAATAAATATTTCGAAAATGAATAATCTAATAAAAGAAAATATAATACTTGACATTACTTTTGATAATCAATTCATGTTTATTAAAACGGATAGTACTATGGTTAAAATTGATTTAAATCAACTCTCCAAAAAGTTACTGAATGCAACTGAAATAGAGCGTGCATTATACAAATTATCTCCTTCTGGCTATGGTATACATTGGCCGCTTATTGATGAAGATATTTCGTTACATGCCCTTTTAAAGTAATTTTTTACTTAGATATGATCAACATACAAGACCTGCAAAAAGAATACAACAAAATTACCGTGCTTGATATTCCTTCATTGACTATCCAACAAGGAGAAAGCATCGGATTAGTCGGTAATAATGGTGCCGGAAAATCGACCTTATTGAGTTTAATTTTAGACATCATTCAAGCAAATACTGGAACGGTATATTCCAAAAATGTAGCTGTCAATGAAACGGAAGCGTGGAAATTTTACACAGGTTCGTTTTTAAATGAAAGTTTTTTAATTCCATACCTAACTCCTTACGAATACCTTTCTTTTGTAGCCTCCTTACATAAAATAACAAACGAAAAACGCGATGCATTTTTTGCAGAAAATGAAGCATTTTTCGAAATCGACCCAAAAGCAAAAACGTTAATCCGTGAATTGTCTGCTGGAAATAGAAACAAAATTGGAATCTTAGGCGCGTTGTTGCCTAATCCTGAACTACTTATCCTAGATGAACCGTTCTCTTTTTTAGACCCTACTTCCCAATCTTGGTTAAAAGAAACACTCAAAAAATTTCACCAAAAAGGGATGACCATGCTGATTTCCAGTCACGATTTGGCACACATCACCGAAATCAGTGACCGAATGGTTTTATTAGAAAAAGGAAAAGTACTCGAAGACAAACCAAAAACGGAAGAAACACTTTCAGAATTAGAAACCTATTTCACCGTTAGAGTTAATCGTGAATAACCCAGAAAAAAACGAATTGGTGTAGGGACGCAACGCATTGCGTCCCTACACCAATTCCTTCAAATACAACTGAATCGTATTCTCCAATCCAAAATACAAAGCATCCGAAATCAAGGCATGTCCAATCGAAACCTCTGCTAAAAAGGGAATGTGTTTTTTGAAATATGCTAAATTTTCTAGGCTTAAATCATGACCTGCATTTACTTCTAGACCTAATTCTCGCGCCAATTCAGCAGCTTTCACATAAGGAGCGATTGCTTCTTCTTTATTAATTGGAAAATGTTCTGCGTAAGGACCTGTATATAATTCGATACGATCTACCCCAGTTTTTGCAGCGTATTCAATGTTTTTCAAATCCGTATCCACAAAAATCGAAGTTCGTACACCATGACTTTTGATTTCAGTAATGATGTTGCGTAACTCCTCCAAGTGTTTTTCAGTATCCCAACCAGCATTGGAAGTCAATACATGCGGTGGATCTGGAACCAATGTTGCTTGAGCAGGTTTGATTTCAGCTACCATCGCCATAAAACGTTGGTCTGGATACCCTTCAATGTTTAATTCTGTTTTCACAACTTTTGCTAAGTCGTAGGTATCCTTTGTTGTGATATGACGCTCATCTGGACGTGGATGTATCGTTATTCCATGCGCACCAAAACGTTCACAGTCAATCGCCGACAATGCAACATTAGGAGTATTACCGCCACGCGCATTGCGTATCGTAGCGATTTTATTGATGTTAACGCTTAGTTTTGTTTGCATGACAAAATATTTTTACAAAGATAGAATTAAAACAAACTACAGATACTTTCCCCTTTTCCTAAATGATACGTTTGTATCCCTACCTCTTTAGCCCCCAAAATATGCTGTTCCGTATCATCAATAAATAAAGTTCGCGATGGATCTAAACCTTGCTCTTTCAATACAAATTCAAAAATTTCAGCATCCGGTTTACGCATCCCAATATCGCTGGAAAAATAGACCTTCTCAAAATACGGATGTAAGGTTTTTTCATCGGAAACCTGTTGCAAATGGTGGTGCACTTTCTGAATATGAATTTCATTCGTATTACTCAACAAAAACGTACGCTTTTCTCCTTGAAGTCGCTTCAATAATGCCAAATTCTCCAATGGAAAATCTAAAATCATCGCATTCCAAGCCTCCACCACTTGATTCGCCTGTGTTCCAGTCGGCAAATAATCCAATACCTTATTGATAAAATATTGCACCGAACATTCCCCTTTTTCAAATGCATCAAACAAACCACTTTGTGCTGCCTGCGAATAGAGATCATTAAAATTAGTCAACCCCAATGCCTCAAAGGCCTGGGTAGTTTTCCCATAATCCAAGTTAATCACCACCCCTCCTAAATCAAAAATGATGGTATCAAAATTTGCTAATTTCATAATCTCTCTGTCTTTTCAACTTTCTTTAAATCCAACTAAAACTTATATGCCTATATGGTTAAATTCACACGCAAAATTCACCTAATTCTAACTTATATGCCTTATATGGTTCATAATATTACTAAATTATTTTTTGTTAATATTTGTTTAAGGCACTAACTTCGTTTTTTCTTAACTTAAATTTTCCTAACTTCGCGACAATGAGTGAATCTACAGAAAAATACAGCCGCAAAGGACTACGTACAAGCTACGTTTCTACTGTTATTGGTATTTCCTTAGTGCTATTTATGATTGGTTTAGTGTTAGGGGGTATGATGGGATTAAAGTCCATCCAAACACAAGCAAAAGAAAACCTACAAGGGGATTTGTTTTTCATGCCGGAACAAACAAATGCTGACATCAAACAAATTGAATTAGAAATTAATACATGGCCAGAATTCAAAGAAGTTACTTTCATTTCACCAGATAGAGCCATGGGTGAATTTAGTGGTTCGTCTAACAATACCAAAGAGATTCTTTCCATTTTTGAGAAATCTAACCCACTTCCTCCAACGATTAGTTACAGACCAAAAGAAAAATATGCAAACAAAAAAGGCATGTTGTTCATTAAACACAAATTACTAAAAGCGTATAAAGAAGAGATCGACGAGGTAAATTACGATGAAGCAAGCGTAGAACAAGTAAACCTTGGCTTCAAGCAATTCGTTTTCTTATTTTTAATTGTTGCTGCATTATTAATTGTAGTTGCAGTTGCGATGATTAACAACACTATTCGTTTGGCTTTATACTCTAAACGATTTACTATCAAAACTATGCAATTAGTTGGTGCAACCTCCGGATTCATTCGTAAACCATTTTTAACGCAAGCAATTCTTCAAGGTGTGGTTTCTGCTTTCATTGGAATGGCACTGTTGGTTTCTTTGTTTTATACCATTAATAATTTGGTAGACTCGGTTGAAATTGCATTTCATTTACAAACCTTACTTGTCTTATTTACATCCATATTATTGATTGGAATTATCATCACCTTGGTATCTACTTGGTTTGCGCTAAATAAGTACCTACGTATGAAATTAGACGATTTATATTAATTAAAAAATAAAAAAGATGGACAAAGCAAATCACAGATTCGCGTTTCAGGATTTAAACTACAAACTATTGATCATTGGTTTAGTAATCAATGTTGTTGGTTTTCTACTTATGATTGGTGGTGGTTCTGCCGACCCAACAAAATTTGATGCAGATGCATTATTTTCTCCTGTACGTTTGACAGTTTCTCCAATTCTAATCATTGCGGGTTACATCATCATGATTTACGCGATCATGAAAAAACCGAAGAAAGAAGAGAACAACGAAACTCCTGCTAAGTAAGATGGATTTTCTTCAAGCGATTGTTTTAGCGATTATCGAAGGTTTAACCGAATTCCTTCCTGTTTCCTCTACTGCACACATGATTTTCACCAGTACTATCTTTGGTATTGAGAAAGACGTGTTTGTAAAAATGTTTCAAGTATCCATACAGTTTGGTGCTATACTTGCAGTTGTTGTATTGTACTGGAAAAAATTCTTTGACTTTACCAACTTCAAGTTCTACGTGAAAATTGGTTTAGCCGTTATTCCAGCCTTAGTGCTAGGTAAATTGTTTGATGACAAAATTGAAGCAGTGCTTGAAAAACCACTTCCTATTGCAATAACGCTGATTGTTGGTGGTATTATCTTGTTATTCATTCACCGTTTATTTAAAAATACACGCATCGACGAAGAACAAAATGTGAGCAACAAAAGTGCTATCACCATTGGTTTTTGGCAATGTTTGGCTATGATGCCTGGAACGAGTCGCTCCGCTGCATCCATCATTGGTGGGATGCAACAAGGTTTAACCATGCGTATGGCTGCTGAATTCAGTTTCTTTTTAGCGGTTCCAACGATGTTGGCAGTAACAAGTTATTCCATCTTCTTAAAAGATTGGGATGTACCTGTTATGGTTAATGCTGTAGAAACGATCAAGGAAATGAAAGGCTACGAAATGTTGATGGAAAAAAATTATATGATTTTATTCATTATCGGTAATATCGTAGCATTTGCTGTTGCTGTACTTGCCATCAAATTCTTCATCGGAATCTTAAAAAAATACGGATTCAAAATGTGGGGATGGTACCGCATCGTACTTGGAATCGCCTTTATTATTTTTGAATTAGTGTTCAATAAATAACACCTGCATTTTCAAATTCACTCATTTTCAAATTTTCAAATTAATGCAATACGATTTCCAAGCTGGCGAAAACCTATTAGTAGATAAACCTTTGAATTGGACTTCCTTTGATGTGGTGAATAAATTGCGTTGGAACCTCAAACAAAAACTTGGAATAAAAAAATTTAAGGTAGGTCATGCTGGAACTTTAGATCCATTAGCAACTGGACTTTTAATTATTTGTACCGGTAAAAACACCAAGAAGATTGATCAATTTGTGATGGAGGATAAAACCTATACAGGTACCATTTTAGTTGGTAAAACAACTCCATCATACGATTTAGAAACGGAATTTAACAAAGAATTTCCAATCGATCATATTACACCCGAATTAATCGAAGAAGTGAGTCTTTCATTTTTAGGAGAACAAGACCAAGTTCCACCGATATTTTCTGCCAAACAAGTAGATGGCAAACGTGCCTATGACTTAGCAAGAGCAGGGAAAGAAGTTATTCTAAAAGCAAATAAAATTAACATCACTGCATTTGAAATAGATGCTACCCGTTTTCCGGAAATAGACTTCAAAATTACTTGCAGCAAAGGAACTTACATTCGTTCCATCGCGAATGACTTTGGACATAAACTAAATGCTGGAGCCGCGTTAATCGCGTTACGTAGAACTGCCTCCGGAAGTTTTTTAATTGAAAATTCCAAATCGGTAGAAGAATGGATTGAGGAAATTCAAAATTGTCAATTGACAATTGATAATTGACAATTGTGATGAAAAAGATTTGTTTAATAGAAGATGAAGAAAGTCTTTCAGATTTAATCAAAATGAATCTGGAATTAGAAGGATATGGCGTAGATTCCATCGCGCATGGTACCGAAGCTTTTCTTCGTGCTTTTGAAATGGATACGTTTGACTTGGTAATACTCGATGTCATGCTACCAGAAGTTAGCGGACTCACTATCTGTAAAGAAATTCGCAAATACAGTCGTGTTCCGATATTGTTTTTATCTGCCAAAGGAACCACACAAGACCGTATTGCAGGATTAAAATTAGGAGCAAACGATTACCTCCCAAAACCTTTTGATTTAGAAGAATTATTACTTCGTGTGCAAATTCTCGTGGAAGGAATCGAAGAAGCAACAACCGTTGTCGATAAAATCACCATAGGAGACTTCTCCGTAGATTTTACCAGTTATTTGGTAAGTAATACCCTAACAGGTGAAAAATACGATTTAAGCAAACGAGAAATCGATTTATTGAAATTATTTAACTCCAAACAAGGATTAGTAATTTCCAGAGACGAAATTCTCGATACATTATGGGGAAATGATCAATTCCCAACCTCCAGAACGATTGATAACTACATTCTCAATTTCCGTAAAATCTTTGAAGTAGATCCAAAAACACCGAAATACTTTCACAGCATACGAGGTGTTGGATATAAGTTTGTTAAGGAGTAGTTAGAAGTCACAATTTGTGACTTCTAATCTAATAATTTTTATAAAATCTATCCGTAACTGGTCACAAATTGTGACCACTTGATTCACATAACTTTAAGGTAGAACTTCTACTTCACTGGAAAATACAAACCAAACTTAATTGGATTTTCCTTACGAATGGAAATTCGTATATCATCAAAACTAAACGTTTCTTTATCCGCATTCCAAATAAAAACAGACAGTTTTGCGTCTTTTGTATTTCGTGAAAGTTCATTCGGACAAATACTATGGTGTATCGTTATCCATTCAGTAGAGGTAATTGTTGAATCAGCATATTCAGAAAAATTGGTGGAACTCCAATCCAATTGCTGATCTAATGAACTGATAGAAGTCACCACGCTTGCGTGACACATTTTGGAAGTTAATTTTAAGCGCAAAGAAACATCAATAATATCGTATTGCTTTGGAAGTAAGTTTGATATTAAATTCTCATACCCTAACGAATATTCTATGGTGCTATCCATAGCAAAATGACCAGATTGAATATAAGACTTATACACACTCAAAGGCGACCAATGTGTGACATTTTTATCAAAATGTATGGCACTAAGCACACGAAGCGTTGGTTTACCTTTCGAAAACACAAACGTACTGCCTGAAATATAATCCCTTCTTTTAATAAGTTCGGGGAAAAACTCATGGATGATAGGAATAAGCGAAGGCCTTGAACTAAACATTGCTCCAAAATACAATGACTCGTGATTCAACGACATTTCTTTGACATATTTACGGAATACACCCAAGTTATGAAACGAATCTATCCAATGTATTGGTAGGTTAATTTGCCATTTCGTAATATAATGCTCCATAATATCTTTATCAGTAGCGGATGCATCCAAGAGCAAAACAGAATTTTTAGAATTCTGATTTCTTGCTTGTAATACGATTTCTTTATAAATCGATTCATAAAACAAGGTATAATGTTTACGTTGAAAAATGAGCACCGAACTATTGATTCCAAGTATGAGTATCACTATGCCAATGTTTACTTTGTTTGAAAAAGATTTAATACCACCAAATAAAACAGGAAATAGATAAGGAAAACTAAAAATCAATACCGAATATTGTAATAAAGGAGCTCTGTAAACCGAATAGAGGTAACCAATAGCAAATGGCAAAACAAACCACAAGAAAGAAACGAATGTTTTCGTTGAAAAATAGGCACTTTTCTGAAAACGAAAGAGGCTAAAAATAAGTAAACCAATACAAAGTAACAGAACCACCCAAGAAAATTGACCGAGGTAACAAAAATAATCACGCACAAAAAACAAGTTAGGTTTATTGACCCAACCCAAGCCTTTCAATGCTAACTGGGCTTTTAAAATGGAAAGATGTGGTACATATAAGAACACAATTCCAAGGCCTGCAATAATGAACTTCCAACTTGTTTTGCGATCTACAAAAAACAAACCAGTAATAGAAATAATTACCGCCATCAAAGCAGAAAAATGATGGTTATATAAACACAAATCTGCAACCAACACATACCCAACATAATTGATCCAATGCTGTTTTTTCTCTATAAAAAGCGAATTCCAAAAATAGACAAGGGCTAATACAAAAAACATCCCGCTGATATAGGGACGTGCAATTTGACTATACATCACAGTATACTGAAGTGATGCAAGAAAAGCTGCTGAAATTAAACCAAATGTTTTATTATACCATTTTGTGTAAATTACATAGACTAACCAAACGGAAGCAACCCCAAAAACTAAAAAAGGTGTTTTTATTACCCATTCAGAACTACCAAATAACATTTTGAAATAGTAAACAAAGACTTGTAAACCAGCAGGATGGCCATCAATTTTAACTCCTTTATGGATTAACTCCTCAAATGAAGTATAATAAGTTCTAAAAAGAGTACTTAACTCGTCGTGGGTGAATGGGAGGTCGAATAAGCGATAAAAACGTAAGGATATGGAACAAATTAGTATAAGTAGAATACTTGAATTTGATTTAATAAAATGGAGTAGTTTGTTCAAAATTTAATATTAACTGTAAGTTTACTCATTCCCAAGCTCTATTATCTAACTTTATATTCAAAATTGTCTCGCTATTATTTATAAAACTTCTTAAAATACGAATTTTCTGAACTAACGATTTTCACAAAGTATAACCCATTAGACAAATCACTCAGATTAATAGTTTTTGTGTCTGTAATGACACCTAAATCTAAAATTTCTTCCCCTAAACTATTCAAAACATATCCAGAATAGGTATACTTAGGCTCATTCAAAGTAATAGTCAATTGCTGTGCGTCGGAATTTTGTATGAGGTTAAAAGGAATTTCTAAAGAAAGATTATTGATACTTAATGTGGAAGGACCAGATGTTAAGCCAAAAATTACATGTTCAACAATATTTGGACATTTTAATTTTTCTTCACCTGTATTTAAATTCAAGACAAATAAATCATTAACTTTAGAAAAATACAATTCATTCTTAGCTAAATCAGGAAAATTAGTAAGTCCAAAATTCATATCAGCATTAAGAATACTAATGACAGTATCAGAAAATGGATTTGTTTTAATTTTAGACAAATAATTACCAACAGAATCAAATGTAGTAACGTAAATTACATCATTTTTCAACTCTATATCCCCATCGGTAAGATTTGTTAGTTTACCGAGGATTTTAGATTGCTTCGACTCTAAATTGTACTTATTTAGATTGTCCCCAGAACCATATAAATTCCCACGATTATCGCTTGCTAAACCCATACAACCATGAAAATTAGTGTCTTGTATTTGTTTAATTTCATTATTTGATAAATCTATAACATATAAATCGTCATAAATACCATACAAATATCCATTGGAATATGTAATATCAGTGAAATAATCAAAATAGTATGAAAAATTAATTTGTTTTAAATTCTTATTATTACTCAAGATTTTTGAAGAACAATCATTTGGATCAATTAATGCAATATCGCCATTTTCTAAACAAGCAAAAATAGAAGCTTGAGCGTTTAGGTTTAAAGCACCACACACGAAGAAAAACAAAATAAATCTTTGAACTATTTTCATTTGTTACGTATTACTTAATTTGCTTGCCCCTAATTTAGAATCTTAGGATATAAATAATCCTATTTCTTCTTCACTAATATCAACGTCAATTTATTGAAATCTGCTGCAGAATTTATCACTTTTTTATACGCTTCAAACAAAGATTTTGGGTAAAAAATACTTGCATAATATTCACGTACTTCGATTATAATTTTCGTTCCTTCGATTCTTCCTTTGGATACAAAGCCAGATTTACGACCGTCTTTGTTCTCAAATTCGGAAGAGAAATTAAACGTTTCCAATCCTTTTACTTCATAACCAGCTGGAATATTAAAAACAATTTTACGGGAATAAGAGTGAGTATTTTCTAACTCCATATCCATTTTACGGTCCTTGTCTTGGTACATCTCCGATTGTTCACCAATCAATTCACCAATCTTAACGATAATATCTCCACCTGCTTTTTCAATCAACTCGCTACTCGCAACATCTGCCGTTAATACAAAATCCGTTTCCGTTTCTCCTTTTGCTAAATCATATCCTTTTACAGAAATATTAGATAATACAGCATCTTTTACACCATATTTGAACGTGGATTCCACGTATTTTGTTCTATCTTCTTCAGTAGAATAATAATAATACGCACGAATATCATGTGCCATGAAGCCATTTGCAATGTGCGAGATTTTTAATTTAGATTTCAATGTTGCTACATCTACGTTCATTTCAATATCCAAATTGTTGTAGGTAGTTTCCATTGGAATCTCTGCAATTTTTTGAATTTTACCTAACGCAGATTTCGTGTCTCCAATCCCTACTTCTTTAATAAACAAGGCATCTGTCAACATCAATCCACCAGGGTAAAAACCTAAACGCATCGCATCTGCAGTTGGAGATAAATATTTTTGAAGTTTAGGAAAATAAAATAAATAGGATTCCAAGTAATTCCATGTTTCAAAAGATGCATCAAATTTAGAATCAAATTTATCTATCCCTACCACTAATTCATATGGAATACCTGCTTGCTCGAAGAAACGAACATACAATTTTAAAATACCCATTGTAGAAGTGTATTTACGTTTAAAAGACGATGCTACGTCATCACTTTCTCCTGTTTCTTGGATGTTAAAATTACTTTTAATGTAGGATTCAATTTCTTTTACCAAACACAAATTATCGGTACATGTAAATTGCTTAAGTACCTTTTTCACATTCTTAGATTCCTCTTTATTTTCATAATGAATATTCGCATAGATTTGACTTGCTGCACCTGCCCAAGTAAATAATTCTGCTTTACCGTCATTTAAATTTTGACTTAACTTAATTTCAACACGCATCACAGAAGCATCATACGCAGCGTATTTCTCTTCATCCATTGCTTCAATTAAGCCTAATTTCAAGGTGTAAAAACGCTTTGTATCTATTAACGTATCTTTTAAATTAGGCAAATTATTGTACGACTTCGTTTTGAATGTCAGACTTTTAGGTGAAATAAAGGTAAACTCCGTACTCAAACGATTTTTTTGATCTTGAAAACGAAAGGTATTAAAGTAGTTAGCATTTATTTGCTTGATATAATAATACTCTAAATCGCATCCTAAGGTCAACCCTTCCACAGCTAATACCATGTAATTGGAACCATCTTCATTTACCATTTTTGTTTCTCCTTTAAACATTTCGGTAATTTTATTCTCTGGAGAAATTACACGTGCTTTAAAGTTTAATACCTCATCTGGGGAATAGGCAGAAACATACAATTTATTATTATCCTCAATTCCTTTCTCTTGAAGAATTTTAATTTTTTTGTGGATCAACATGTATTTCTCCAAATTTCCTTGGCTATTGAAACAATATTCAAAGGTTCTTTTTTCAAAAATAATCACACTGTTTTCCTTACTCATACTCGCAGGAATTTTACTACTTGTAACCGTATCTGTCCAATCGTAATTTTTAAATTCGATGTTTTGTCCAAATAAATTAAAGGAAATAGTACAAATAAAAATAAGTACAGCGTATAATACGTTTTTAGTCATGGTTTTTATTTTATAGGTTCTAACACGATGGATTCTTTGTAATTGGATTTTATCGCTTCAATCATAGCGTTCCAGTTTTCAAATTTACTCTTAGGGAGTACTTGATAATTGATATCAATACGTTTTACTAAAATGATTTCATTTTTCTCTTGCTTGTATTTAAAATCAAATCCAAAATTATCGTGTTTAAAATTACTTGCTTCTGGTAAATACGTACATGTATATCCTGCTGGAATTTTCAAGCGAAAGGTCATTTCGTAGTAATAGGGAAAATCATTTTCTACATCCAATTCTCGTTTAGGAATATCTATTAAATCCGTTTCTAATTGTTTCACGTAATTCATATTTACATAAATCTTCTCATTTACCTTGCGAATATAGTTTGGTAAGGTAAAGTCCAATCCTATATGTAAGGTGGTATCTCTTTCTTTTAAGCCTTTAATTTCCTTTAATACTGCCGAAGATTTATTGTTACCTTCTTGACACAATCCTTGCAATTCTTTTTCTTTCTCTTTTTCTGTCAAACCCGCAATGTATCCCACCATACGCGTTTTCCAGTTACCACCCAAAGCTAAGTTATAGGTTCCTTTCAAAACATCGTCCTTGTCTAAGGATAAATGCAATTGGTCTTTATAGAAATTCGCATGTAAAGGAGCAATCGGAACCCTGGCAACTACAAAAGAATCTGCGCTAATACTTATTAAAGCCTCTTTTCCTTGAATGTGTGAAGGTATTACATCCAATCCATGGTCTTCCGCAGTTCCATCTAAAAATACCCATTGGTTGTCGATACGTGTTGCAGCGATCATGTGGTTAAACAAGGAGTTTGTCGGCAATTCTTGGAAACTATATGGGATGTCACGCGTACCTATCCATGTTAAATATGCCGGGATATTTACCGTTTTTAACATCGCGCGCAATAAATTCGCTTTATCCTTACAATCCCCAAAGCGTTTAGTAACAACATCGCTCGCAAAGCGAGGAACATACCCACCCATACGGTCTTCAAAAGCAATATATTTAATGTGATTTTGCGTGAAATAATACAATCTTTTTAATTTTTCCAAATCGGTTTTTGCACCTTTCACTAAGGAATCTGCAATATGCTTTACAATAGGTGATTCTTCTGCCTGTACCTCTTTTACCAAATCGTAATTTGTTTTGTATAATTGCTTAATATCGGTACAAACTTGAATTGTTTTTCCATCACTTTCGTAATTCTCGATCCAAAAAATGATGTGCGGCGCATAGTATTTTACATTACACGCGGAACCTTCATATGCCAATGCCTTTGTGTTTTTCACCTCCCAAGTTAAAAGTGTTTCGCTACCACCCACTTTTTTAGCTAAACGAACACGTAATCCTAAAGTATCTCCAAATACCTTGTAGCTTAGTTTTACGTTATTTGGGTATTTTAAGGAACCATGTGTGATTTTTACAGGATTAAATTCTTGAAGGTAAATTGGGAAAATATACTTAACATCTTTGATCTCCTCCTCATACTTGAAATAGGTTCTTGCTCCTGCTTCTAATCCTTGAAAATGAAAAGATTTAGTGTTTTGATCGTCAAAAAAAACAGAACTATTCGTTGATTTAGAAACGACAAAATCCTCCACTTTAATTTTGGAATAGCGTTTCCCATTTGGGACTAACGAATAAGCCTCCATCGATTTAATTTCATTAAATAAATCCGAATAGGAAACCGACCTTTCCGTTTTATTTTTGGACTGTTCTGTTAGATAGATATCCTCTCTTAAACTGGAATGATCAATTTTTAATTTATTCTTAACATAATAAATCTTAATGTGGTCTTCGATGTTTGAATAATACATGTCTGCATTTGAATTCGCTTTTTTGATCTCCAAATACTCCTCATACGATTGACCAAATACAAACGTACTTGAACAAAGAAACAACCAAATGCAAAGGCGATTAATTAAGCGGAACACCATAATAATAGAAGATAGTTTGTTTCACGTTTCCTTTTGCATCATAGATTTTACATGGCCCATTTTTAAACCCTAATTTATAAAGATCTTGACTTTTAATCACTCCACTTTCCGTATAGTAAGTACATACTCCATCCAATTCATCCAAGACATAATTTGTTTCAGAAAGCAATTTCCCATTCGCTAAGTAATTTTTAGAAGTACCCATTAAATCTCCGTACAAATATTTTTCGTCTTTTTCGATAGCACCCGTAGAATAAAACAATTTAAAACTACCTTGATACATTCCTGCTTCCACACCTATTTCGGCAGAAGTTTGTCCATTTTTGTACAAGGCTTTAATTGTTCCAGTTCCTTTTACTAACATAATTTCTGGAACAAAATTCCCAGCATTATCTTCGTATGAATAACTCATGATGCGACCATAATAATAATTCAAACGGAAACGTAACATTCCATCTTGACCATAAAAATAGAAATACCCATGTCGTTCATCTTCATCATACGTTCCTTTCAAACGAACTGAACCATTTGGATGATATGCGATATAGTCACCCTCTGTACTACCATGAATATTTCGGTATTGACGATCTAATTTTCCATCTTCAAAATATTCTTTATGGATACTATGCAACTCATTAAATTCTAATGTATCGGCAGTTCTAACATTTCCATTTGGCCAATAATTTGTCTTAGGACCATGCTCTTTTCCATATTTGTTTTGAATCTCAATCAGTTTTTTTCCATCTGTACTAAATACTGTTTCTGGTCCATCGTAAGATTCAAATTTGAAGGTACCATAATGTGCTGGTTTTCCATTTAAATAAGTAGATTTAAAAGGTCCATTACCATATTTAAGATCTATTCTTTGGTATTCGTTCCCTAAGGTATCAAACTCAACATATCGACTGAAAGTGTTCGTTTCGTCATACATGTTTAGAAAACGTTTTTTTCCATTAGGATAAAAATATTCTGCATTTCCACCTAAAACATTATTTGTAAAATATTTTACCTCGTCTAATTTACCATTTGGATAATAATATTTCCATTCTCCATGCATCATATCGTCTTTATACCAACCCTCTGCACGCAACACACCATTTAAATAGTATTCTTTATAATAGCCATCTGTATTCCCTTCTTTATTAGTATATTCTTTTTGTTTGGATGTTCCATTTGGAAAATAATACGTTGCTTTTCCTTCTAATAATCCATTTTTGAAATTCACAACAGAGGTTAATTGTCCTGTAGAACTATAATATTTCCAAACCCCTTCTTCTTTGTCTTTTTCAAACGTACCTTCTGAAGAAATGTACCCATCCATGGTGTATTTTTTATATACTAATTTTCCGGCTTTATTCTCCCCTTTTGCTAATTCCTTCCCTTTTTTGTCTAAAAATTTGTACTTCATGATTTCATCTGCTTTGTATTCAAGCTCAGCAAACAATTTTCCATCTTCTCCATAATAAGAAGCCTTTCCCTCCATTAATCCTTCTTTGGTATTTACTTCCCCAAACAACTTTCCGTTATCATGGTATTCTTTCCAAACACCATTCTTAACACCATTTAAATACGATCCAACTTCCTTGATTTTTTTATCTTCAAAGTAATACTTCCATTCGTTAATTCTCTTTCCTTTCGCAAAGGTACCTTCCTCAGCTAAAACTCCATTGTGATAGTATTCTGTGTATTTACCATCGATTTCATTATCGACATAAACACCTTCTATTTTCTTTACACCATCCTCGTAAAAGACAGTGAATTTACCATTTAGTTTATCCGCTTTACTTATATATTTACCCTCTAAATTTCCATTGTTATCGTAATCTAAATACTCCCCTTCTGCTAATCCATTTTTATAATTTAAAGTAGAAATAGGTGCATTCGCAGCATTAAAACTTGATACTGGGCCTTCCACTTTACCTTTTTTATAAGTACCTGTCTCGTTTACGGCACCATTCAATACATAGGTTGTATATTTTCCGTCTAACTCATCGTTTTTATAAGAAGCCTCTGAACTCAAGTTTCCATTATCATGGTAATATTTCCATACACCTTCTCTTTTCCCTTCTTTCGAATATTTCCCTTCTGAACTAATTAATCCATATTCACTATAGGTAATCCAATCGCCAATACGAATTTGTTTCACATCATCTGCATCACCAACTGCACTTAGAGTTCCTCCATCATAATACCAGTGACGTTTTTTCACTTTTGCACCATTCATCGTAACTTCTCGTATTTTTCTTTTTTCACCTAATAAGTTGATGATATAATCCGTTAATATAACGATGTCTTTTTTCTTTTTCTTCATCATTTTAGTTTCCACCTTATCGTTGATAGATTGAAACATATAATAAATGAAAGGCTCAAATAATTGTCTATCTGCCATTCCTTTGAAGATAGGAGTATAGTAGGTATTCCAGTACCCTTTATCCGCAGGATTTAATTCCATTTTCTCAAACATCAATTGCAGTTGTTTGATAATACCATAATACGTAAGCTTAATTTTTGTTTTGTATGATTCGTTTAGCGCAATTTTAGAACGAAGCATTTCATCCAAATCCGCAAACGTGTTTTCACCAGGAGTAGAATATTTGACACTGTCTTTATCAATAACAGTATCTCTTTTTAAGTGTTTTTCTAACGTCATCAATACTTGCAATGAACGATTGGTTGCAGGTTCAATAGCCAAAAACTGCAACATGGATAAAACACCAGGTACTAACATATCATTATTCAACGCTAAATAACCTAATCGCATGTGACTAGAAGCATGGTAAGGATTTAGCTCTATTGCCTTTTGAAAATTGGCCACCGCCTCAGGGTATTTTTTTAAATTTTGGTAGGTAATCCCTTTTTCATAATAAAACTTGTGATAAGTAGGAAATTCTTTTAACCCTAAGTCATACGTTTCTAATGCTTTTTGTGATTGTTTGGCAAGATCATATGCAGAACCTAAAATATCAAATGCATTACGTCTGTATTGTGTTTTAAATCCTAAAATATAGTTTGCAAAATAAATAGCACTATCTGGTTTTTCTAAGGCAACATAGCTTAAAGCCAACTCATATGCAACTAATAAACCATTCGTGTCGCTCAAAGAAACTTTACGGTAAGTATTAATTGCTTCTCTGTATTTTCCTTCATCGTGAAGTGTTAATCCTTCCACTAATAAATCACCAGAAGGTGTAAACGATTCTTTGGTATTTTGCGCTTTTCCAAAAAGAGCGACAACCACAAACAATACTAATAAACCATAATTTCTCATACACTTAACCTTTATACTTTTAACTTTATTCTTTGTAACACCTTATTTTTTACAGTGTTCGTCAATTAAATTTTCTACTTCTTTTCCATATTGATCCGTAAAACCAAGTGCTTTTGCCAAATACAAATCCGTACATGCTTTTTCTTTTTCTTCTTGTTTAAGGTAAATTAAAGCACGATTTCTATATGCAAAAGCATTAGTTGCATTAATTTTGATGGAAGCATTTACATCCAGTAATCCTTCTTCCACATTACCATTCAAAAATTTGGAATATCCTAAATTATTCAATGCTATGAAATTATTAGGTTCAATTTTCAATGCTTTTTTGTAGTAATTTATTGATTTAGAGTAATCTCCAAGTTTTTGGTAAATATATCCGTAATTACAAGTAGCTGCTAAATTTAAGGAGTCGAAACGGACAATACGATCTAAATAGGTTAAACCTTCCGTTGCTTTATTTAATTCTAATAAAGACATCGCGATATTGTTTAACGCTGCAATATTTAAGGAATCATATAACAATACTTTTTTATATCCTTCGCAAGCATCTTTATGTGCTTGTAAACCAGATTTAGCATCGGCTCTCACCAAATTTGCTTCCTTTCTAATGGAATCCACAGAAGCATATTTTAAAGCCATATCTGCATTATTTATCGCTTCTTGTTTGTTATTTACCGCAAAAAATAAACGAGATAATAGAAGGTATACGTAATCATTTTTTGGTTTTATCTTTAACGATTCGGTTAAATCGTTGTAGGCATCTTGGTAATTTTGAAGATCGAAATGACATTTTGCACGTTCCACAAAAAAGACATATTCGATAGGATTTTTATCAATTGCCTTGGTAAATTCCTTAATCGCTTTATGGGATTTATTTGCTTTAACAAGTTCCAGTCCTTTTAAATAGGATGGGTCCGTTGGTGTTTGTGCAAAACCTAAGATGGAGAAAGAGCACAACAAAAGAGCTACTATAATTCGCATTATGAAATATTTATAATTATCAAAAGTATTTATTTTTATTAAAATAGAGCGATTTATATCTTATTCAATCGTTTTTACTTAAAAAAAACACGTATTAATACTTTTTGGAAAATAAAAAAGGCCACTCTTTCGAGCAGCCTTTGTATAATCAAGAAATCTACGTATTACATTTTAGATAAATCTGGCATTTCACGTGTAAATGCTGGAATCCCAGTCACATCCATCCCTGTAATTAATAAGTGTATATCGTGTGTTCCTTCGTATGTTACTACTGATTCTAAATTCGCCATGTGACGCATCATAGAATATTCAGAAGTAATACCCATTCCACCATGAATTTGTCTTGCTTCGCGCGCAATATTTAATGCGATTTCACAGTTGTTACGTTTTGCCATAGAAATTTGTGCAGAAGTAGCTCTACCTTCGTTTCTTAATTGACCTAAACGGAATGTTAATAATTGTGCTTTTGTGATTTCAGTAATCATTTCAGCTAATTTCTTTTGTTGTAATTGGAAAGAGCCAATTGGAACGCCGAATTGTGTTCTTTCTTTACAGTATCTTAATGCTTGATCATAGCAATCCATAGCAGCACCTAAAGCACCCCAAGCAATCCCAAAACGAGCAGAATCTAAACAACCAAGTGGAGCACCTAAACCTGATTTATTAGGTAAGATGTTTGCTTTTGGAACTTTCACGTTTACGAAAATTAATTCTCCAGTAGAAGAAGCACGTAAAGAAAGTTTGCCATGCATTTCCGGTGTAGAGAAACCTTCCATACCACGTTCTACCACTAAACCATGAATTCTTCCTGATTCATCTTTCGCCCAAACAACAGCGATATCTGCAAAAGGAGCATTAGAAATCCACATTTTAGCACCATTCAAAATTACGTGATCACCAGCATCTTTGAAGTTGGTAAGCATTCCACCAGGATTGGATCCATGATCTGGTTCTGTCAAACCAAAACATCCCATCATTTCACCAGTAGCTAATTTTGGAAGGTATTTCATTCTTTGTTCTTCGTTACCATATTTCCAAATTGGATACATCACTAACGAACTTTGAACAGATGCAGTAGAACGAAGTCCTGAATCACATCTTTCCAACTCTTGCATGATTAAACCATAAGAAATTTGGTCTAACCCTGGTCCTCCATATTGTTCTGGAATATAAGGTCCAAACGCACCAATTTCACCTAACCCTTTTAATAAGTGTTTTGGGAAAGTAGCATTCTCATAATGTTCATCAATAATTGGTGAAACTTCTTTTTTCACCCAAGCACGAGCAGCATCTCTAATTAATAGTTGTTCTTCCGTGTACAAATCATCCAAATTAAAATAATCTGGGTGCGTATATAAATCTGTTTTCATAAGTATGTAATATGATTCTACGTACAAAATTACTATTATAAAAGAATATAAACTAAAAACAAAACACTAATTTTACCAAACGTAAATTAAGCCATTCAAATTGATTACACTCGCTTTTGAAATATTAAAAAACACACAAGATGTAGTGGTACCGAAACTACTTTCTACCAGAGGAAGCTCCATTTACAGCACGGTAACATTTTTTCTTTCTATCGCTTTTTTATTGATCACATTTGCACGTATGAGTTCGGCTCATTTCTTAGTTTCAATTACCAAAAGCATCTATAAAAATCGATCTATTGAAAAGGTAGCTTTAGAGGAATTTCCTCTTACTGCTTTGTCGTCATTCTCATTACTATTAAATTTTTTAATATGCGGTAGCTGTTTGTTATATTTAACCGTAGATCACCTAAGCGTACCAATACATACAAGTACTTTTTTAGCCATTTTATATACTCCTCTGTTGTTTTTAACAGGACCCTATTTGTGTTTGACTTTAGTAGAATTCATTACTGGGGAGCAAGGTATTACAAAAGCGATAAAATTAACAAACTGGGTAGTTTGTAAACTTGTAGGTATACTATTCACCTTTATGTTGATGATTTGGATTTTTAACAGTAAAAATGCAGGTTTTTTTGCCGGATTTTTAATGTTAACGTTAAGTATATGTTATATCTATCGAATTTTTAGAGGAATGGTATTCGCATTTTCAAAGGGGATATCTTGGTATTATATTATTTTGTACTTTTGCATGTTTGAAATTATACCTATGTATCCTTTATGGATGCTATTAGAGGGAAAATTATAACAAAATAGATTAACTTAATAATTAGCATTTTGAGCATCAAAACAATTTTGGTTTCTCAACCTAAACCTGAAGGAGACAAATCTCCTTATTTTGATTTAGCTGATAAATACAAGCTAAAGATAGATTTTCGTCCATTCATTAAAGTGGAAGGGGTTAGTGCACAAGAATTTCGCACCCAACGAATTGATTTCAACGAATATACTGCGGTCATAATGACCTCAAAAAATGCAATTGATCACTTCTTTAGAATTGCTCAAGAAACACGTTATACTGTTCCAGATACACTGAAATATTTCTGTATCTCGGAAGCTGTTGCATTGTATCTTCAAAAATATGTTACTTACAGAAAACGTAAAATTTTCTTTGGAAAACAAACAATTGAAGAATTGATGGATAGTATGAAAAAACACAAAGGAGAAAAATATTTACTTCCTTGTACAGATATCCTGCGCGACAAAATACCAGAAACCTTAGAAACGCACAATATCAATTTTACAAAAGCGATGTTGTATCGTACGGTAGCATCGGATCTTAGTGATTTAGAAGATGTTTATTACGATATGTTGGTGTTCTTTAGTCCAGGTGGTATCGAATCTTTATTCAAAAACTTCCCTGATTTCAAACAAAATAATACATTGATTGCTGCTTTTGGTCCGACAACAGCCAATGCAGTTCTCAAAAATAATTTGCGATTAGATGTTCATGCTCCGCAACCAAATGCACCAAGTATGACAGCAGCAATCGAAAATTTTGTGAAAGATTCCTTGAAGAAAAAATAACTAACGAATTAAAAAGTGCTCATTGAAGCACTTTTTTTTGGATAAAATGTACTAAAAATGGCTAAAAAAGTACCTGCAAAAAATACCGTGATTTCTTCTCCTAACCGTAATAAAAAATTTACGCGCGGATTTTGGTTATTAGGAACATTACCTATCACTTTAATCATCACTTTATTGATTTTTCAATCTTTTAGTGATTTACCTTCGATTGAAGATTTAAAAGATCCACAATTATCTGCCTCCATTGTTTATGCAAATGATGGTCAAACGGAATTGGGACGTTATTGGAAAGTAAATCGTGTGGTTGCCCATTACGATTCTATATCTCCATTTATTACAGATGCATTGATTTCGACGGAAGATGAGCGTTTTTTCGATCACTCTGGAATCGACTTCAAAGCCCTTGCACGTGCCGTTGCAAATGCGGGTAGTGCAGGTGGAGCTTCGACGATAACACAACAATTAGCCAAACAATTATTTACACTAAAACAACGAGAAGATCGTGCAAATGGTGAAGAAGAGTCTAAACCTTGGTTTGGTAGTATTGGACGTAAGGTGAATCGTTTGGTTGAAAAAGTACGTGAAAACATCATTTCAACTCGTATTGAGGAAACATTCACAAAAGAAGAAATTATTACGATGTATTTGAATCAATTCGATTTCTTATACAACGCGGTTGGGATTGCAAATGCATGTAAAATTTATTACAACAAAACTCCACAAACAGTAACGCGACAAGAAGCTGCTATGTTGGTTGGTATGTGTAAAAATCCAACACTGTTTAACCCGTATACTTTTACACAAAAAAATTACAGAGGAATCATTGCAAATAACAAAGGTATCTCCCCTAACGCTGTGCCAGAACAAGAAGTTGCTGCTGCAAGAGAAAAGGATAGTATCCGCGCTTGGGAAAGAAGAAACCAAGTGTTATTTCAATGGTTAAAAAACAGCAATAAAGGAAACGATGGTTTACGTGTTAAATTAACACAGGAGGAATACGACAAATTGAAAACAACCTCGATCCGATCTAATTTCCAACAATTAAATTTCAAAAAAGGGAAAGCAACTTACTTCCGTGAGGCAGTTCGTAAAGAAGTCGTAGATTTATTAGCGGAAAAAGACGAATACGGAGATTACGTAATTTACAAGCGTAACTTGGATGATCCAGAGGATAAAAGTCGTCCGTATAACATTTATGAAGATGGCTTGCGAATTTACACTACCGTAGATTATCGTATGCAAGTATATGCTGAGGATGCTGTAAAAAGACATTTGAGTCAAACCTTACAACCACAATTTGAACAAAACAATCGTGGATTAAGAAATTATCCTTTCTCCAATGATTTAACCGATGAAGAATGTAAAAATAACATTACGACCGCTATTAAACGTTCCGATCGTTATTACAACATGGCAAATGCTGGATTCACAGAAGAACAAATTCTAGAGAAGTTCAAAGAAAAAATTCCGATCAAAGTGTTTACTTGGGATGGAACGGAAGAACGTATTATGTCTCCATTAGATTCCATCAAATATTATAAATCGATGTTACAAGCAGGTTTAATTTCGATTGAACCTGAGACGGGATTTGTGAAAGCTTGGGTTGGAGGTACAGACATTGACCATTTCGCATACGACCACGTTCGTCAAGGTACACGACAAGTTGGTTCGACAATTAAACCATTTGTATACGCTACTGCAATGTCTATGGGGGTTATCAAACCATGTACAAAAGTGGAAAACGTTAGACATTGCATCAAACTTTACCACGATGATGGAACGTATTTCAAAACTTGGTGTCCTGGAGGTAGTGGTGGTGAAGGTGGAACCGTATCCATCAAAAAAGGATTGGCGAATTCATTAAACAACATTGCAGCATGGACCATCAATCGTATGGGAAATAATGGGCCAAAATTAATTGGTAATGTATTGGAATTAATGGATATCAAATTGGCTAAACGTGATTTGACTCCTTCGATGGCTTTAGGTTCTGTGGACATGTCCTTATACCAAATGGTTGCTGCACAAGCAATGTTTGTGAATCATGGATTATTCAACAGACCAACGACCATACTTCGTATTGAAGACCGATATGGAAATGAGATTTATACAAACAAATTTGTAACTCGTGAAGTATTCAATGAAACCTATGCATATTCGATGATCGACATGATGAAAGAGGTTTGTCGTTCGGGTACTGCATCTAGTATCCGTAGTGGACAAGCTTGGGCAAATATTCCATACCCAACCGCTGGTAAAACTGGTACAACACAAAGTAACTCGGATGGATGGTTTATAGGTTTAACGCCAGACTTAGCAACAGGTGTTTGGGTAGGTGCAGAAGATAGAGGAGTTCGATTTAGATCTACCAACCAAGGGCAAGGTGCACGAACTGCACTCCCAATTTATGGGTATTTTATGAATCGTGTTTACAAAGATCCGAAGTTAAAAATATCGAAGGAAGACTTTGAAAAACCAGAAGATTTCGATGATTCGAAAGTAGATTGCAATGAGAATTATAGCATGGTAACACGAGAAGAAGAAGAGACGAGTGGCGAAGAGACCGGTGAAGACGGTGAGGTAGTACCTGTAGATGAAGAAATAGAAGGAGGACTTAATTAGTTAAATCATATAGTTAAAAAAGATGAATAAAGTAGTAAGTAACGTTTCAGAAGCCCTAAAAGGAATCGAAGACAACATGACCTTGATGGTTGGTGGATTTGGTTTATGTGGTATTCCTGAAAATTCAATCGCAGAATTAGTAAAATTAGGCGTTAAAAATCTTACATGCATTTCAAACAATGCGGGTGTAGATGACTTCGGACTTGGATTGTTATTACAACAAAAACAAGTGAAGAAAATGATCAGTTCCTACGTTGGTGAAAACGACGAATTTGAACGTCAAATGTTATCTGGAGAATTAGAAGTAGATTTAATTCCTCAAGGTTCTTTAGCGGAAAGATGTCGTGCGGGAGGTGCAGGTATTCCAGCATTCTTTACACCAGCAGGTTACGGAACAGAAGTTGCAGAAGGAAAAGAAGTACGTGTTTTCAATGGTAAACCACACATCTTAGAATCCGCATTAGAGGCTGACTTTGCTATTGTAAAAGCTTGGAAAGGCGATACGGAAGGAAACTTAGTATATAAAGCAACAGCTCGCAACTTCAATCCAATGATGGCAATGGCAGGTAAAATTACGATTGCTGAAGTAGAGGAATTGGTTCCAGCTGGAGAATTAGATCCTAATCAAATTCACACACCAGGAATTTTCGTACAACGCATTTTCCAGGGAGAGAAATTTGAGAAACGCATTGAACAGAGAACGGTTAGATCAAAATAAATTTGAAGATGTGCTGATTTGAAAATTTGAAAATGAGGAACGATCGAGATAAAATTATTGTTAATTTAAGTTTTAAGTTCGCGCTTAATATTGTCGTTTTTTGTGAAACATTAGAAGAACAAAAAAAGTATACAATCGCTCGTCAATTAATCAAATCAGGTACATCAATTGGAGCTAATATTCGCGAAGCTCAAAATGCAGAATCAAAGAATGATTTCATTCACAAATTTAAGATTGCAGCGAAAGAAGTCGATGAAACGTATTATTGGTTAGAAATTTGTAAAGAAATTAAAACCTATCCATTTGATCAATCCTTAATTGACGAATTAGATAGTATTTCTCGAATTATCAATAAAATAATTTCCTCATCCAAAATTTCGAAAACGCTTCCATCTTCAAATTAACTAATTTTCAAATCTTCAAATTAGAAAAAAATGGCTTTAGATAAAGTAGGTATTGCAAAACGAATTGCACAAGAATTAAAAGACGGTTGGTATGTAAACTTAGGAATTGGTATCCCAACCTTAGTTGCAAACTATATCCCTCAAGGAATTGAAGTAGAATTTCAATCTGAAAATGGAATTTTAGGGATGGGTCCTTTCCCTTTCGAAGGAGAAGAAGACGCAGACTTAATCAATGCAGGTAAACAAACAATTACTGCAACGAAAGGAGCGGTGTTTTTTGACTCTGCGATGTCCTTTGCGATGATTAGAGGTCAGCACGTACAACTTACAGTGCTTGGCGCTATGGAAGTGTCTCAAAACGGAGATATCGCGAACTGGAAAATTCCAGGGAAAATGGTAAAAGGTATGGGTGGAGCAATGGATTTAGTAGCTTCTGCTGATAACATCATTGTTGCCATGATGCATTCAAACAAAGCGGGCGAATCTAAAATCTTGAAACAATGTACACTTCCTTTAACCGGGGTAGGTTGCGTGAAGAAAGTCGTTACTGAATTAGCAGTAATGGAGATCAAAGATGGTAAGTTCCACTTGATTGAACGTGCACCAGGGGTAAGTGTGGAAGAGATTATTTCTAAGACGGAAGGGGAATTGGTTGTTCCTGATAATGTTCCAGAAATGGTGTTGTAATAAGTGAATTTAATAAATTGCTTTTTCATCGTTCAACTGCAAAATTCAAATCCTCATTTACCAAAGTAAACTGCGGGTTAAATTTTTTGTTTGCCTCAAAAAATCTAATTTATTAAAATCACTTAAGAATATAAACGGGTAATTGGTTCGCTAATTATCCGTTTTTTAGTTGTATCCAATACGACCCTCCGTGTCTCTCCACATCTTGGAGATTAGGATGATTCCAAATTGGCACTAAAATCTCACTCAATTCCTTATCCTCACTGATAAAATAATTTGGTAATAAGGTAGAATAGCGCGTCGGATTTGCCAATACAAATGCAGCTAGGGTATATTGTTCCGAATAAAAACGATCGCACATAAATTGTGGATAATCGTACGGCAAATAGATATCGTGGATGTGCACAATTACTCCTGGATGCAAACGCGGTAATATTTCCAAAAAGAAAACCGTAGCATCCGAATTGGGAAGTACGCGGTGCGAATTATCAATAAATAAAATATCATTTTCCTTCAAGGAAAGTAAGAAGTCAATATCGATATTCTCAAAAGGTTTACGAATCACCTCATCCGAAATCGCATCTATTTCAGCACGTGGGTGTGGATCGATGGAAATAATTTTTGTTTGTAAGCCTTGCTCGTTGATTGCTTTACGCGCAACTTTCGTCGAATTACCAGAACCCACTTCTACGTATCGTTCCGGATTGTATTTTGCTAGTAAAGTATAAATTCCTATAATATCTAATCCTGGTAAAAACTGGTTATTATACCCTGGTTGTATTGGGTCTTTTTCGTCAATTTGTTTTTTGATTCCTTGAAAAACGGAAGTATACTTCAACGCTTCGTTTAAAAGCGCACGATAAACTGCTCTATTTTCATTTATGATGGAGTATAACTGCCCGTGTGGGGCTTTTCCATGTCCGTGGCGTGGTTTAAAATCAACAGGATACTCCATGTACAATTTTTGCCATTTCGGAGAAAGGAATTTATAGAGGTTCTTTAATTTTCCAAGCATGAAGCACCTATTTCTTTAAAAAAACCATACGTAAAATGCCAACAATCTTTTTACGAAAAAGGAAGATTAACAAAGCATAAGGAATAAGCATTAAATACAAAATACCAAAATTTATATTTGAACCAAAGGAAGATTCATCGGCATCTGTTGCTGCTTGTTCCGCTACCACTTTACATTGTGCACATCCTTGTGCAACCACTTCTTGGTTTACAAAAAATATGACCAACAAGCTTAAAAAAATCCATTTCTTCATAGGCGAGAAATTAGATCAATCCAAATTGATTGAAATGATGGGTAAGGTGTTTTGCGTGCAATCGTTTCCACTGATTGAAATTCAATGGTCCGTAGTATGGGTGCACATTTGTTAATTCAGGGTTGGTTTCATACAACTCTTCAAATGCTAAATAAGCATCAATGTATTCATCGATTGCTAATTCAATTTCTTCGTGACGTAAAGGCATTTCAGCCGTTGCAAAAGGAACTTGAATTTCACGTGCCATCGGTTTGTCGGATTCTAAAAAACGCAACATCGAAGGCAATTTTTCTTCATCGATTAATAATGCTTGTGGATTTTCTCCTGTAGCAATTCGAATAACATCCACTAAATGTTCTACCATACGTTGGGCAGACATCGTTCCCCAAAGAGCAGGTGTTGCTTCTGTTAATTTATCAAAGATGGGTAATACTACCTCTAGTTCAGTATCTACAAACATTACGCAAGAGTTTTTCCTGCGAAGATATTAAGACTTTTTGGTATAACTTGAATATTTAATTCTTTTCTTACTTCAAAAGGTTCACCATCGTAATGCGCCATTTTTTGGTTCAAGGTGATACGTGCTTTTTCCAACGAAATCGTTTCGGTAAATTTAGATTTGTAGCTCGTTTTTTTGAAGAAATGGTAAGCAATAGAAGGAGCTTTCCAAAAGGAGAACGGTTTTAATAAGCACAATTCCATTTTACCATCGGTAACGTTAGAAGTTGGTGAAATACAAAATCCATTTCCAAATTCAGAAGCGTTGGCAAGGGTACAAAGTACCACAGGTAATTCTCTTTTAAAATGTGGTAATTCGATGGTAATTGTAATAGGTTTAAAAGAGTAAAATTCTTTCGTGATTAATTTCACATAATTCCACATTCCACGTTTTTTGGACTTGTTGAATTTGTCTGCTATTAAGGCATCAAATCCATATCCTCCAACACCTAAAAAAGGTTTATCGTTTACCAATCCAGTGTCCATGACCATGCGATTTTGCTCATTGATGCATTGGATTGCTTTTTTAATATTTAAAGGAATTTGTAAGTGTCGAGCTAAACCATTTCCTGATCCAACTGGTAAGATTGCTAAGGAAGTTTTTGTTCCTATCAAAGCGGTACCGACTTCGTGTACCGAACCATCTCCACCAACTGCACACACAACATCTACTCCATCTTGAGCAGCCTGCGCAGCAATTTCTTTGGCGTGTTTACAGTATTCCGAATATTTAATTTCGTAATCAAAAATAGAATGATCTAAATTTTCTTGTATCATTTTAGGCAAGTCTCTCTTCTTACCTGTTCCAGAAATTGGATTAATGATGAAATATATTCTCTT